>JAOZUU010000126.1:3706-7568 GCA_029938515.1 Desulfobacterales bacterium
GCCTCGTCAGCCTCAAATAATGTTTCATGTTTTAACCGGACGTATTCTTCATGGACTTTTTTTACGATGAATTTCATCATTTGAAGAATCATCTCATTGCCGCTCGCCTCGGCAAGGGCCACATGAAAATCAAAGTCGTGTTCTGAAAAACGCTTGATATTATCCGCGTTTTTTTTCATCCGGGCAAGAATCGTTTGCATCCGGTGAATATCATTTGAATCGGCCCTTCGGGCGGCTAACCTGGCCGTATTGCATTCGAGGATTTCCCTGATTTCAATAATATCGATAATACTCGCCGCTGCTTGAATGTCTCTCAGCTCAAAGGCGGACAGGTCAAGGGATTGGAGGTCTTTTTTAACAAATGTGCCCCTGCCCTGAATAACCTCAATATATCCGACCAGCGCCAGCGCTGACATCGCTTCTCGAAGTGATGATCTGCCGACACCGAACATCTTAGTCAGTTCGTGCTCGGTCGGCAGTTTATCACCCGGTTTCAACGCACCCGATTGGATACTCTCGAGAATTTCTTTCATGACCAGCTCCGAGGTGGAGCTGCGTTTAATCATTTTATAATTCATTTTTCGCAGGTTACGGGTTACGTAAACATCTATACATCCAGTTTCTCATCCTTATGGCGCGCATCGGCCAATTCGCAGATACGGCGCAATTCCTTGTACATGGTATCATCTAAAAGTGGTTCCATCTCGGTTTCCAAAATCTCAATCACACGTTCATGCACGCGTTCGCCAAAGCGTTTGCTTCCGGCCATGGTCCAGCCTTCCCAGTTCTGATGACTGATCAGATCAGGTTGCCAGATTTCCGTCCTGAAGTGATTGAAGGTGTGATCATGTTCGAGGTAATGACCTCCGGGACCGACATCCGCCATGACGTCAAGGGCCATGGTATCGTCGTCGACCGGAATCCCACACAAAATACGTTTCATCATGCCGATAACTTCGTTGGATGAGACCATCAGTTCCATACTGCTGGTCATGCCCGAATCCAGATAGCCCACGTCATGGATCATGTTGCCGCCCACGAGTCCGGCGGTGGCGATGTTAATCGTGGATTCCATGGCAGCCTGTTCGTCGAAAAGTTTGGCGTCGGAACAACCGGCGGTTTCATACTCAGGCACCCGAAGCCATTTGGTGATATCCGTGTAGCCGGCGCCGAGAAGTGCCATTTCCGGTGAACCGTAGCAATAGCTGGTGCTTGACATGTCCATGTTCGACATCACCCCCCCCATGATAATCTGTGCGCCGGGGTTGCGGATCTGGCTAAGAACGATACCGAACAAGCTCTCGGCCAGGGCTTGTACCAGCAAGCCGGCCAGAGTGGTCGGAGCTGTTGCACCAGCCAGCGGACGCGGCGTGTAGACAAAGGGAATATAATTGTCACTGGCGAAGATAAGTTTTTGCACCACTTCCTCAGAATGACTCAAGGGTGATACCGGTTCGATATAGAGGGAGAAAATGGGCCCCTTCTTCCACTCCTCCTTACCGCCTACGCGAATATAAGCCATCTCCAGCTGATCGCGAACGCCCTCCAAATCCATGGCCGTGACATTGATCGGTTTGCATGTCCCTTCCAGCATGGCCAGATATTGCCAGCGATCGTGAGTGCCCACCGCCATATCCTGGGTAATGCCGAGAGACATGTGAAAGTCGTAGTTGGGCAGCGCCTGGGCGACACGGGCAAAGTTTTTCACATCCTGGTAAGTGGTCCGGCGGCGTTCGCCGGTATACGGATCAATGGTGAAGGGCGTGTCTGAACCGCCGCCATAGTATATCTGGTTTTTAAAAAGTTCCATGCGGTACTGACGGTCGGGGCCGGTGACAACCACCTTGCTGGGCACGGTCGTACGCGCTTTTTCCACCACGTAGGGGGGTATTTTTACCAGACTGCTGCCATCGGTGGTGTCTTCCACAATGGCGCCACCGGAGTAAGCAACTTCGACGCCTTCCTTATCATATACCCGAACGCCTGTTTCGTACAACACCCGCAGGGCCGCGTAGTAGATTGCCTCAATCTGATCTTCGCTGAGCACCTGTAGCCGGGGTGTGGCGTTTACTTCATAATTGGTTTTTTGAACTTGCATTTTTTTCTCTCCTTCTCGATCATCCGTCATGGGTTATATCCGATTGTAAGCCATTACAGTGCGGGGCTGATTTATTTTGAATTTTCTACCCTTTCCTCCGCAGCTTCCAAGACGTCCATGATCACTTTTTCGGTTTCGGGCTTGATGGGAGCAGACTTATGGGAGCTTAGAATGTCTTGCACACGTTTAACGACGCGATCACGCATGGTCGTTCGCCCCATCTCCTCCCACTTCTCAAAATTATGCCGATCGCAAAGATTCGGGTCCCAAAATTCGGTTTTAAAGTGCCGGCGGGTGTGTTCTTCATTCTGGTAATGACCGTTGGGTCCCACATTATGGATCACGTCCGTGGCCAAGGTATCCTCGTTGACCTCGATCCCGCGCGTAATGCGTCGCGAGTAGCCGATGGCTTCGTCCATCATCGCTGTTTGTAAAATAGATCCGGTCATACCGCTTTCGGTGTACCCCACGTCATGACAGAGATCTCCGCCCGTTAGCGCTGAGAAAAAACAGGAGAGTGAGCCCTCAATGGCCGCTTGCTCATCGATTACTTTGGAATCCGTGCAACCGCCGGTCTGCCATAAAGGAAGCCCCGCGTAATGGGCTAGTTCAGTAGCACCGGCCATCATCAGGGACAATTCGGGGGCGCCGTAGGAGAAAATCATCTGGTTCATGTCCATTATCGACAACACGCCTCCCATGAAAAAGGGCAAACCTGGTTGGATGGCCTGGGCGATGGTGAGGCCCATCCATGATTCGGCGGCTGCTTGAATAATGAGTCCGGCGGCGGTCACGGGACCAGTCCCGCCGCCTATGGTGCAGGGTGTAAAGATGAGTGGTACGCGATGGCGGGCGGCAAAGACTAGCTTGTCCAAGGCCTTGGTATCACTCAGCAGGGGGGAAATGGGTTCGCAGTAATGGACATAGGTGGGGCGTATTTCAAACGCTTCTTGTCCACCGGCCTCGGCCACGGCGATTTTGTGAATATCTTCGCCATCTTCGGCGCCAAAGGACCACGCCACAATGGGTTTGCTGGTATTGGGGAACATTTCGGCAAATTCGTATGAGGCTGCAAGTTGCGTGGTTACATCGCTAATGGTTCCCAATGATTCGCAAAAATCGATGTTGGGCAGCGCATCACAGACCGTGGACACAATACGGGCATCATCCTTTACATACGGTCTTCGTTCAAGGGTTTCCACATCGATGAAATTAGGGGGTGTGGGGCCTGGTCCGAAATGCCCGCGGCCCGGACCAATGTGGATATCATGTTTGGGATTGCCGTCACGCGCGAAAATGGTGAAGCTGCGCGGCGCCATTTCCAAAGAGCGTTTTACTATGTAAGAAGGTATACGCACCCGGATGCCGTCTACCCAAGCGCCTGCTTTTTTTAATATGTCTCGGCCTTCCTCGTGATGCACATCGAGGCCCGTGTACTCTAAAACATGGAGTACACCATCGAACATGGCTTCCAGCTGGTCCCTGGAAAGCATCTCGAAGCGCACTCCTGAGTTGATTCTATAATTCGTTCTCATGTAAAGTTCTCCTTTCTTAATAATTGCACGGTAGAGGATAATTGGTCTGATGACCTGAAAAACAGATTGACAGATAATGCATAGTATGTCAATAAAAAATATCGAACAGTTTGATCATCAGGACGTAATTTTGATGAATTCTGCACGAACTACCTTAAGACGTTCAGGGAAAATAGATTCGAATTTTGAAAGTAAAGATCCGGGTCCAGAGGGCCCGGCTTTGGTCATC
>JAOZUU010000127.1 GCA_029938515.1 Desulfobacterales bacterium
GGAACCTGTTGATCGCATTCTTTTTCGATCTCCTTTTTCAGCCGAAACAACCCCGGTTCGGATTCAATCAATTTTTCTTTTAATTCGGCCATCCATCCTGGATGCGTAAAATCACCGGTACCAACCACGGTAATCCCTTTTTTCTGGGCGGCGATGTATAAATTTTCAAGGTCAAGGTTTTTAGCCGTGGCAATAGAATATTTGGAATGAACATGAAGATCGGCAATAAATTTCATTACTCATCCAGATTTGATTTTATGGCCTTTTATCATTTTGAATTATATTACAAAAAATTTGAGACGATAAACCAAAAACAACTTGAATTATTATACTAAATACGCTATATATATACGATTTTGTAAATTTTATATACAATATATTGATATCTATCCAATAACGAAAGTTGCTTCCGATGGGCATATTATCATCATCCGCATCCGTTGTAAGATACCGGGTAAAAGGGAAGATTAAAGATCCTCTTTTGGATACCATCACCCAGGGTTTAAATAAATACCGCATATCGGAAATAGATAATAATTCCGAGGATAAAATCAGTGGATGGACCTCATTTAAAACCCCCTATTTAGCTGATTTTTCAGGATCATCTTTTATATATGATCCGTATGTCGTTTTTTCCCTTCGTATTGATAAAAAATCGATTTCTTCAAAAACGATCCAGAAACAATACGTAACCGAGATTTCGCGCCGACTTGCCGGCAATGAAAAAACCTATATCTCCCGCCATGAAAAAAAGAGATAAAGGATCAAATTATTGATTCATTGGGAATAAGAATACCGGCAACGCCGAATATTTACGATCTGATCTGGCTGCCTGAAAAGGCGACCCTCTGGTTTTTTTCAACCTTAAAATCCGCCAATGAAGAAGTGGAATCATTATTTTTAAAATCGTTTTCCCTTTCCCTTGTCCGGTTATTTCCGTATACTCAGGCTTTTTATATGGAAGGTTTTTCAGACCGGGAAAAAGATCGGTTTAATAATCTTTCTCCCTCGAATTTTACCGCGGCACGAATGAATTAACAGGCGATATTCTCAATGCTCGATATTAGTGTGGCCTATAAGCGTTTCAGATTTATCGGTCAGGAGTTTCTTACCTGGTTGTGGTATATGATCGCCACCGGCGAATACACGGATATCCTTGGTGAAAACGCAAACTTCTCCCTGGCCCTCGGTGACCGGATGGTTCTGGAAAACAGACACTCTAAAGACATTGAAATCATAACGATCAAGGGAAGCCAGGCCGATCTGAAAGAAGGTGTGGTCGCGTTGTCAAAAGGTGCGCTTGTGGCGGAACTGGGTCTGGTTATTCATGTGGATGATCATCCCTGGAAATTTACCCTGAAAGGGGAAAGCCTGGATATGACCCATTTAAAAACACCCCCCACCGGTCGCCCGGAAACCGCGGATGATTTTGAAGGGGCTGTTTTTGAAAAAGCCCACCTTTACGAAACCGCCTTTCAGATTACGGATCAATTATATCATACATTTATAAAACAGCGGATCGGTAATGACTGGGATAATCGAATAAAAACAAAGATAAAAACCTGGATCAAAACCCAAGACTTAAAAATGATCAAAGACCCTACATAACTGTGTCAATAAATTCGCAGTTATACACAATGCTCATAATCCTGTTGAAAAAAACGACATTTTAAACATTAAATTTTCCGATTTATACACAGTTCTTTTTCAATTTTTGCATAGTATATCAGTAAAATACAATTTTATTATCAAATGAACAGAGACTATTATTAATAATAAACTATTATAATATAAATAAAGAGGAACCCAATGAAGTTTACCATTTCCCGGGATGATATTCTAAATGTCATGGGCAATGTCCAGGGATTGACCGGACGAAAAAGCTCATTGGCCATTACGGCAACGGTATTGATCCAGGTTGAAGGGGATCGGATTCGCGTTAGCGCCACTGATTTGGAAACCGGATTCGAGGGGTTTTATCCGGCCCAGGTTGAGTCGGAGGGAACAATCAGCCTGAATTCAAGAAAATTTTTTGAGATTGTAAGAGACTTCCCCACCGAAAAAATAAATTTTAAAACGGGGGAAAACCGTTGGGTCGATATCGGCGATGATAATGTTCAATATCATATCGCCGGAATGGATCCGGAATCATTTCCGCAAAATCCGGTCTTTGAAGATGTTGAACTGTTTAATATCGATTCCGGCCAATTAAAAAAAATGATAGATAAAACCGCGTCTATTATAGGTCCTCCGGATGATAAGCGGGCGCATGTTATAGGTGTGTATTTACAAACCATCGCTGGAAATGATCGCAATAAACTTCGCATGGTGTCGACGGATATTGGTCGATTGGCCAAGGTGGATTACACGTATGGGAAAAATATTCAATTACCTTTCAAAGACGGGATTCTCATACCCAAAAAAGGGTTGCTGGAGGTTTCCAAATTCTTAAAAGAGAATGGAATCGTCAATATTGGCGTCAGCGGTAATCATCTCGTTATTAAAAAAGAGCGAGAATCGTTTTTAACACGTCTTTTGGAAGGTGATTTTCCCAATTATGAACAAGCCATTATCAAGGATACTCAATATGATATTATTTTGGATAAACAGTCATTTTTAGGAACGCTTAAACGTATGTCGATTCTGGCAACTGATAAATATCCGGCCGTGGTGTTTACATTCAATAATGGCAATTTAAATATCAGATCCACCAGTACCGAATTCGGTGATTCCAAGGAAGACATGTCTGTCGAGTATGATAGAGAACCGATAGAAGTCGTCTATAATCCACGCTATTTAATAGAAACGCTGAATATGATTGAAGGCGAAAAAATTGTGATTAATATTCGTGGCAGGGAGCACCCCTGCCTGATAGAGGAAATGGAAGATAAAAATTATATAGCTGCCATTATGGCGATGAAAATATAGAAGAGAAAATAATAATGAATGATAAATACGATGCGAGCAGTATCGATGTACTGGAAGGTCTTGAACCGGTCCGTCTGAGACCCGCGATGTATATCGGAAATGTCGATGTGGAAGGGCTGCATCATCTGGTTTACGAAGTCGTGGATAATAGTATTGATGAAGCCATGGCGGGTTTTTGTGATACGATTAAAGTGATGATTCACGCCGATAATAGTATCAGTGTGACCGATAATGGACGCGGTATTCCCGTGGATATGCATAAAACCGAGAAAATTCCCGCCGTGGAGGTGGTGTTGACCAAACTGCATGCCGGCGGAAAATTTGACAATGAGTCCTACAAGGTATCCGGCGGGCTGCATGGTGTTGGCGTTTCCGTGGTCAATGCCCTGTCCATCCTGCTTGAAGTGGAAGTCTATACCGGAGGGAGTATTTACCAACAGTCCTATGAAAGGGGCAATAAAACCACCGAGTTGAAAAAAATTGGGAAAACCAAAAAAAAAGGAACAAAAATTCATTTTTTACCGGACCCCGATATTTTTATTACCACCCAGTACAAATATGAAATTCTGTTACGCCGGCTGCGGGAACTGGCGTTCTTAAACAAAGGGGTTAGAATCGAGCTTTTCGATGAAAGGAGCGACCAGAAAGATAGTTTTTTATACAAAGGAGGGATCGTTTCCTTTGTCAAATATTTGAATCGCCGGAACACCGAGATCCATAAACCGATTTTTATTGAAGGAAACAAAAACAATACTCAGATAGAGGTCGCCCTCCAGTACAACGATACCTTCAAAGAAAAAATTTTTTCATTCGCCAACAATATCAATACGGTAGAAGGTGGATTTCATCTCATCGGATTCAAGGCGGCGTTAACGAGGACGTTAAATCAATATGCCTCCAATGGAAACCTGCCTAAAAATCTCAAGGCGAAAATCACCGGCGATGATGCTCGCGAAGGACTGACGGCGATTATCAGCGTCCGGATCATGACCCCTCAATTCGAAGGACAAACCAAAACCAAATTGGGGAACAGCGAAGTCAAGGGTCAGGTGGAATCGCTGGTTAACGAAAAGCTTAGTGTCTTTTTAGAAGAAAATCCGTCCGTGGCCAAAAAGATCATTGCCAAATCAGTGGACGCGGCGCGCGCCAGGGACGCCGCCAAGCGTGCCAGAGATCTTGCCCGGAGCAAGGGTGCGCTGATCGATTCGACCCTGCCGGGAAAACTGGCCGAATGTCAATTGTCCGATCCGAGCTTGCGGGAGTTGTATCTAGTTGAGGGTGATTCCGCCGGCGGCAGCGCCAAACAGGGAAGGGACCGTAAATTCCAGGCCATTCTGCCCCTGAGAGGTAAAATTTTAAATGTTGAAAAAGCCCGGTTCGACAAAATTTTAAAAAGCGAGGAAATTAAAAATATTATTACTGCCCTGGGGACCGGAGCGGGAACCGAAGAATACGATATTGAAAAGATCCGGTATCAGAAGGTCATCATCATGACCGATGCGGACGTGGATGGGTCCCACATCCGAACCCTTCTTTTAACCTTCTTTTTCAGACAGATGCCTGAAATCATCGAAAAAGGATTCCTTTATATTGCCCAACCCCCGCTATACAAGGTGGGAAAAGGGAAAAAGGAAATGTATTTAAAAGAAGAGGTGGATTATCGGGACTATCTGCTGAAAAGGATTTGCGAAAAAAAGGAATTAAAGATTGGAGACAACGGGACCATTTTAAACAATCACCAGTTTTACCTGTTTATCGGAGATTTATCCGACTATATGAATGCCATCAATCAGATGCGAAACAGGGGTATTGCCAAAGACCTGGTGGAAAGATTGATCCGGGCGGGCGTGGAAAATAAAAAATTCCTTGAAGACAGGGACAAAATGGATAATCTCGCCAAAACATTGGCTGAAAATGGATATGAAGTGCAGCCACCGGTCTTTAACAATGAACGCAATGTATATGAAATAATCGTAAAACCGTCTCAAGCCGTCAAAGAAAAAGCCTTGTTTTCACAGGATGCCATCGTGCCGGAACAACCGGTTAAAATAGGAAAATCATTTGTCTATTCCGGGAATTATCAGAAATGTCTGATGATTTCTAAAAAAATATCCCGGTACGATTTCCCGCCGTTTTTCGTGTTTTCACCGGAAAAGGAAGACGACGCCATCGAGCTGAAAAACAAGGAACGATTGCTTAATTATCTCACCGACGAAGGCAAAAGGGGCATTTCCGTTCAGCGCTACAAAGGCCTGGGTGAGATGAACCCCCATCAATTATGGCACACCACCATGAATCCGGAAAAAAGGACGCTGCTCAAAGTAAGGGTCCACGATGCTGTCGACACGGACGAAATTTTTACCGTACTCATGGGAGAAGAGGTCGAACCCCGCCGGGAGTTTATTCAGAGCAACGCCTTGGAAGTGAGCACGCTCGATATATAAAAATAGCTTGTGAAAAACCATTCGTTTTTTGGGAATATATCGTGCAATTTAACACCAGTTGACCAACCGAATTAGATATGAAAAATGACCATATTACAATAATTGTAAACGAGATCAACAATCGTTTAAAGAATTATGGTCTCGCCAAATTACAAATCATACGAAAAGAAAGTCATTGATTAAAAAGCCTTGCTTCTAAAAAAAACATTTACAAGTGTCACAACATTTGAAGACAGGGCTTTTCATTATTGTGGAAGACAGGAACTTCAATTGTAATATTGGCCTTGAATCCCTGGAAAGTGGAAAAGAAAAATGATATTCACCCAACCCCAACCAGCGCGGTTTTTCATATAAACTCGGTTGGTTATCCAATTTCAAAACTTCGTACAACCTTGGTCGGTAATATTGCTTGGGTCAGCTGATATCGGCCGAACCCCTTCTATCTGAAGGAAATTTATGGCAAGAAAAAACGAAACACTTATCAATTTGCTGACCCAAGTTCCTTGGTGGATTAGTGTCGTGTTGGCCGCAATTTTTTATGTGGTCCTTAAATTCATCGTACCGGCTCTTCAATTTCAAAGTTTAGCCCTTAAAGGTATTATCAATGCCGCTCCGCAGCTTGCTCATTTAGTCGCTTTCGTTATTTTAATCCCTGCTCCTGTTGCAGCCTTCAATGCTTGGCGAAAAAGAAAACTCCTCCATCGTCAAAAAGATATTAATTCCATTCGTTCCCTATCTTGGCGAGAATTTGAAGAACTCGTTGCCGAAGCCTATCGCCGTCAAGGTTACACCGTTATCGAAAACCCGGGTTATGGACCAGACGGCGGTATTGATTTGGTTTTAAAAAAAGACGGCAACTTAGTCTTGATCCAGTGCAAGCAGTGGCGTGCTAATAAGGTTGGAGTAAATATTATTCGAGAAATGTACGGCGTCATGATAGCCAAGCATGCATCTGGCGTTATGGTTATTACCTCGGGATTATTCACCCAAGAAGCGAAAAATTTTGCGACAGGAAAACCCATCGATCTTGTTGAAGGAATTCAGCTTGTTAACTTAATCAGAAATATACAAAAAAGGCCAACTTGTGTGCCAAAATCTACAGAAAGCAATATTTGCCCGAAATGCGGTGCGGAAATGATCCTTAGAACAGCCCAAAAAGGGCGGAATGTTGGCCATAAGTTTTGGGGCTGCTCAAATTTCCCTAAATGCCGCACCACACTTGCTTACAAGGGCTAAAAAAAGGATGAACTCTGACTGAAAAAGCCTGGCCGTTTTTTGTTTTCTACGAATTTTGTTGTTTATCAATCTTTCTTCGGCTTTTTAGTCATATTTTGTTTGCTTTTTCATCGGGTTATCCTTGCCATTGTGCTTTTTAGATATCAAGAAACAACAAACCGTCAATTCAAATTTAAGCAAGGATAAATAATGAAAGTGATTGAACCCTATATTGATATTTTACACATGCCCGAGGGTGAAAAAATTTTAAAACATCTCGAACTCGCCGCCCGGACCTGTTACAAATCGGAAGACAAAATAAAAAACGGATCAGCGGCCGGCTTGTTAAAGGGGCTGATCAAGTCGGGTCACCACAGCATCCTTGAACATATCAGCATTACGGTTCGTATCGTTTGCGATCGGGGCATCACCCATGAAATTGTCCGGCACCGGCTCTGTTCCTTCAGTCAGGAAAGCACCCGATACGCCAATTATGCCAAGGAAAAATTCGGCAGCGAAATCACCGTGATTCGGCCCTTTTTCTGGGAACCTGATTCGGATGAATACCGCCAGTGGGCAGCGGCGATCCAGGCCACCGAAAAAGCGTACCTGAACCTGATCGCAAACGGCGCTTCCGCTCAGCAGGCGCGCAGCGTCTTGCCCAACAGCCTGAAAACAGAGATCATCGTCACCGCCAACATCCGGGAATGGCGACATATTTTTAACCTCCGCTGCGACCGTGCCTCCCACCCCCAGATCCGGCAGATCATGCTGCCGCTTCTGGACGCTTTTAACGAGCGAATCCTGGTGTTGTTCCAGGATCTTCAGGATAAGTATCGAGAAGAGATTCAGGCTTTTATAAATAAAGCCCCGATCAAAGTTACCTGAAAATCATTTGAGTCCACGTAAGATAAGAATACACATTGATCGCTAAAAGGCGAATACACTTTTTATGGCAAGATATTTAGCAAACGGTCTAT
>JAOZUU010000128.1 GCA_029938515.1 Desulfobacterales bacterium
ACAAATCCTCTTGGGGGTACCGAGCAAAAGGCACCATGGGTAATCGCGTGGTTGCGATTATCCAGATTGTATCCCGTGCATTTGCATCGACTTTGCCGGGCTTCGTATGGGCCGGCTGATAAACAGGCCTTGTCAATGGGCTCTATAGGCAGGTTTTTCCAACCGAATAAATGAGGTTAGCATCCATGTTCTTTGATCTGCTTTTATACGGATCTCTTTCTGTTTTCTGCATTGGCCTTGTCAATAAAGTGTACATCTGGTTTTCACGCCGGATTGTCAAGACCCCACTCGATTTCGGGACCGGACAACGGTTCCTACAGGCCCTTAGAGGCATTTTTGGCGTAGTGTTCAGCAGCCGGGTCCTGATCCTGCTCAAAGCCCTCCTGTTAGATGTGATTCTTCAGCGGCGGATACTGCAGGAAGACGCTTACCGCTGGATCATGCATATGTTCATCTTCGGCGGTTTCATGCTTCTCCTCCTTATGCACGCTCTTGAAAACTGGACCAGCGTTGCCCTTTTTGAGGAATACGCGTCCACGGTCAACCCCTATTTCCTTCTTCGCAACGTTTTCGGCCTGATGGTAATTGCGGGCGTGATCATGGCCATTTACCGTCGCCAAGCGGCAAAAGTTCCCCGCCTGCGAACCACAGCCATGGACCATTATGTACTCGCTATTGTAGCCGTGGTTATCCTGTCCGGATTTTTTCTCGAAGGGGCCAAAATCCTGTCGTACAGCGACTTCAATCGCATGGTGCAGGAGTATGGCGATACGGATGACACCGAAGAACTGCAGGCCCTTGAAGCCTACTGGGTACAGGAGCTCGGGGTCTTTTCTCCTCAAATGCAGGGACCCTTTGAAGCCGATTTACTGGAAAAGGGACAGGAACTCCATGAAATGAGCTGCCAGAGTTGTCATTCGGCATCGGAATCGGCTTTTATTGGATATGGTTTATCCCTGGGAATGCGCCCCATGGCGAATTTCCTGGAGGATCTCGGCGCAGTGGACATTCTCTGGACCATCCATATCCTGGCCTGTTTCCTCGGTTTGGCCTATCTCCCCTTCAGCAAAATGTTTCACATCATAGCAACCCCTCTGAGCCTTCTGACCAATGCAGTCATGGACAGGGATCGGTCCCTGCCGGCCAATATTGCCACGCGGCAGATGCTGGAGTTAGACGCCTGCGCACGGTGTGGAACATGCAGTCTTCGGTGTTCGTCCGCGCCCGCTTTTGAAGCCATGGGCAATGACTTCATCCTGCCTTCCGAGAGATTGCAGCTTCTTAAACGCCTGTCCGTCGGGAAGGAGGTCTCCCACTCCGAAAGAAAGGCCATTCGGGATGGAATCATCATCTGCACCAACTGCGACCGCTGCACAGTCGTGTGCCCTTCCGGCATCAACCTGCGGGACCTGTGGGTCAATGTGCGGGAAGACCTTTTGCAGGAGGGAACCGAAGGCCAGCCTTTACTGCTGACGACGTATTCTTTCGTAAGGGGGCTGAATAAGAAAAAGATACCCGCCGGTATGTATGAAAAGTCCCTGCTGACGGCAAAACACTCCGTGGTTGAAAGATGGAAGGCTTCCTCCGAGAGAGAGAACGGCCCCATCACGCTCGGCGGAAGAACCCCCGGGGCAGGAGCAGATTTCCCGCATGATGCCGACAGCTTTTATGCCTGCTTCGGTTGTCAGAACTGCACCACGGTCTGCCCGGTGGTCATCGGTCTTGAAAACCCCCAGGAGGAACTGGGACTGCTGCCCCATCAGATCATGTGCAGTCTTGGGCTGGGTCTATTCGATCAGGCCTGCGCATCAGGAATGCTCTGGGCGTGTACGACCTGTTACCAGTGCCAGGAACACTGTCCCCAAATGGTGGAGGTAACGAACATCCTCTACGATCTGAAAATCATGGCCATTAATATTCAACATTCAATGCCAGGCGTTTGAGGCAAACATATGAAATATGCTTTTTTCTTAGGCTGTAATATCCCTGCCAGACTCCCGCAATACGAGAGTTCTTCTCGGGCAGTACTGGCCCGGCTGGGCGTGGAGTTAATCGATTATCGCGAATTTAACTGTTGCGGATATCCACTTCGCAACGTGGATCAGAAGGCTTTCCTGCTTTCAGCAGCAGGGAACCTTGCCTTGGCCGAAAGGGATGGGCACGATATCCTTGTGCTCTGCAAGTGCGGCTTCGGGACTTTTAAAGAAGCACAGCACAGGTTGAAAACCAATGAGGCACTGAAAAAGGAAATCAACGACCTGCTTAAAAAGCAGGGCCTTTTCTACCAGGGCCGCGTTGAAGTAAAACACCTGCTTTCGGTCCTATACCACGACGTGGGATTAGATGTATTGAAGAAAAACATCACCGTAAAGAAAAACATCTTCGTACGAACAAAAGGGCTCAAGATAGCCACCCATTACGGCTGTCATGCCCTTCGGCCGAGCAGAATAACCCGCTTCGATGATCCGGTAGCGCCATCCCTCTTTGATAAACTGATCGAGGTAACCGGCGCCGACAGCGTAGAATGGAATGAGAAACTGAATTGCTGCGGGGCTCCTTTACTGGGAATAAACGACCGGATTTCCATGGACCTTACCAGAAAGAAACTCCATAGCGGTCTTGAGGCGGGTGCGGATTACCTCTGTACTGCCTGTCCCTTTTGCCAGTTGCAGTTCGACCAGGTCCAGAACATGATGGCCTCCGAATGGGGCCTGGACAGATCTCTTCCATCGATTCTTTATCCCCAGTTGCTCGGTTTGTGCATGGGAATCAATGAGGCGGATCTGGGTTTGAAAATGAATCAACCTGAAATCGATGCCATCACATCGTTTCTGAAACAGGAGTAGGTTATGTCGACAAAAAGACTGGGCTCCGTCCTGGTTGTGGGGGGCGGCATCACCGGGATGCAGGCCGCCTTAGATATGGCGAATTCGGGATATTATGTCTATCTTGTAGAGAGATCCAGCTCAATCGGGGGCATGATGTCCCAGTTGGACAAAACTTTTCCAACCAACGACTGCGCCATGTGAATTATCTCTCCGAAACTGGTCGAGGTCGGCCGGCACATCAATATTGAGTTGCATACACTGTCTGAGGTAAGCGCCATATCCGGGGAGGAAGGCAATTTTGAGATCACCCTGATCGAGCATCCTCGATATGTGGACACTGACAAATGCATTGCCTGCGGTGCCTGCGCTGAAAAATGCCCGAAAAAGGTCCCAAATGAATATGACAGCGGTATGGGAAAGAGAAAGGCCATTTACGTGAAATACGACCAGGCCGTCCCGCTGAAATATGCCATTGATCCGGAGTATTGCATCAAGCTGACGAAAGACAAGTGCGGTAACTGCGAAAAAATCTGTCCCACCGGGGCTATCCGTTATGACGATGAAGAGAAACAACTGAAGCTGCAGGTGGGTGCGATTATTGTTGCAGGTGGAAGTGAAACCTATGATCCCGCCGGGCATGACACCTACGGCTATGGAAAAAACCCCAATGTGGTGACCAGCCTGGAGTTTGAGCGGATTCTTTCCGCATCCGGTCCTTACGGCGGGCACATGGTTCGGCCATCAGATAACAAAGCCCCGAAAAAAATCGCCTGGCTGCAGTGCATCGGGTCCAGGGACGAGCACTTAGACGGGAAAGGCTACTGCTCCGGAGTATGCTGCACCTACGCAGTCAAGGAGGCCATGCTTGCCAAGGAACACGCCGGCGGGGATCTAAATGCGGCCATTTTCTATATCGATATCCGCACGAATGGAAAGGATTTTGAAAGGTATTATAACCGTGCCAGGGATGAGCATGGTGTTCGTTTCATAAAATCGAGGGTCACGCATATCGATCCTGACGAAAAAACCGGAATGAGTCTGATCCGTTACGTCGACGAGCAGGGACGCAAGGTAGAAGAACCGTTTGATATGGTGGTTCTTTCCGTAGGTCTCGGAGCAACCGCAAAGGGCAGGGAGCTAACTGAAACACTCGGAATAAAACTGGACCACTACCATTTCGTCAGCACCGGAAGCTTCAAGCCGGTGGAAACATCAAGACCCGGCATTTTCGTCTGCGGCGCCTGCCAGGCCCCCAAAGACATTCCCTCTTCCGTAATAGATTCCAGCGCGGCAGCCGGGGTCGCGGGAAGCTTTCTTGCCGAATCCCGGTGGTCGCGAACCAAGGTTCAGGAAACACTCAAACAGCGCAATATCAAAGGGGAAGCGGTTCGCGTGGGCGTCTTTGTATGCCGCTGCGGAACCAATATTGCCGGAACGGTGGATGTCCCGGCGGTAGTGGACTTTGCAAAGGAACTGCCTGGCGTTGTGTTCGTTGAAGACAACATGTTTAGCTGCTCCCAGGATACTCAGGACAAAATGTCCCGGGTCATACAGGAACATGGGCTGAACCGTGTGGTGGTGGCAGCCTGCACTCCCAAGACCCACGAGGCCCTTTTCCAGGAAACGCTCATCAATGCGGGACTCAATAAATACCTCTTTGAGATGGTGAACATTCGAAACCAGTGCTCCTGGGTGCACAAGGACAATCCGGCAGCCGCCACGCTCAAGGCGAAGGATCTGGTGCGGATGGCAGTCGTCAAAACCGGTTTGCTGGAGCCGTTGACAGAACCGGTGCTCGATATCAACCAGAATGCTCTTATCATCGGAGGAGGCATAGCCGGTATGGAGGCAGCCCGAAATCTTTCTGAACAGGGCTACGAGACGTACCTCGTGGAACACAACAGCCAGCTCGGGGGAAACGCCCTCTCCCTCCACGAAACCTGGCGTGGAGAAGATATCCAGGTATACCTTCGGGACCTCATTAAGAAGATCAAAGAAGATGACAGGATCAACGTGTATCTCGATGCTGAAATCTGCGAAGTGGAAGGTTTTGCAGGCGATTTCAAGACCATGATTAAACATGGAAGGGAGCGCCGGATCTTGGAGCATGGAGTGACCATTATTGCCACCGGCGCCTCAGAATACCTTCCGGAAGATCCCCTTCTGAAAGATTCCCCCGCAGTCACAACGGGACTTGCCTTCCAGAAAATGCTGCTGGAAAATAACCCCCGGTTGGTCGGGATGCGGACGGCTGTCTTTCTCCAGTGTCACGGGTCGCGGATACCGGAGCGTCCCTACTGTTCCAAGGTCTGCTGCACCCAGAGCATCAAATCGGCCCTTGAGCTCAAAAAGAGAGACCCCGGCATACGGATCTACATCCTCTATCGGGATATGCGGCCTTATGGGCTTCGGGAAGACCTGTACAGGGAGGCCAGGATGAAAGGGATTACCTTCCTCCGTTACCAGTTCGAAAAAGGTCTAAATACAGAAGCGCAAGCCGAAGGAATCGAAATTCGATTTACGGATCTTGTTTTGAGAAAGGAGATGATCATCCGCTCGGATCTTCTTGTCCTTGCTTCGGCCATAGTCCCTGAAAAGAAAAATCCGCTATCCCGTTTCTACAAGGTTTCACAGAATGAAGACGGTTTCTTTGCCGAAGCACACGTGAAACTCCGCCCAGTGGATTTTGCCACGGACGGTGTTTTCGTATGTGGTCTGGCGCATTCCCCGAAACCGATCGACGAAAGCATCGCTCAGGCTCAGGCGGCATCGGCGCGGGCTGTGACGCTTCTGTCTGCAAAGAGGATTACGGTCAGCGGTACAGTGGCCCAGGTTGACCCGATTTATTGCAGTTGTTGCGGCGTGTGTGTTGCCATCTGCCCCTACTCGGCACCGCAAATTGATGAAAAGACCGGTAAGGCGGCAATCCAGTCAACCCTGTGCAAGGGGTGTGGTCTTTGTGTGGCCTCCTGCCGTTCCGGGGCCCTCCACCTGAAAGGATTTGAGAACTCCCAGATCATGGGGATGATAGAAGGGATCTGTTGAGCAAACGATGCCTTGAAAAGTTTTTTGACAGTCAGTCGCGGCGCTGATATAATAAAATTTGTTGTATCAAGTGGGTTGCAAAGTGAATTCCTGTTTGCAAAAATACGGATTTGAACTCTGAAAAGAACCTCATAAAGAAAGGGGGAGATATGTTTGATATCCATGATTTGCGCTCAATCATTATGCTGAACTACCTTACGGACGAGATGCTTGAGAAAATGCTTAAAGTGACGAGCCTTCAGGAGTTCAGCGAGAGAGAATACATCTATCGGGAAAGGGACTATGCGGAATTTCTCTACTCCATAGTGGAAGGAAAGGTAAGCCTTGAAACCGAAAAAACTTCCTCCACCAGTTTCATGGTGACCCAGCTCAACAGAGGCCGAACGTTCGGATTTTCCGCCCTGTTAGATGCGGAGCACCGCAAGTACCTCGGGCACGCCAGGGCCATGACCGATGTAAAGGTCTTCTGCTGGCGGGCCGCCGATATCGAGAAACTCCTGGTCGAAAATTATGAAATGGGTTTTCTGCTGATGCGGCGAATCGCAAACATTATCGATAGCCGTCTCCAGGTGGTCAAAGCGCAACTGGTGGAGCTGCACCAGTAAAAGAAAAGATGAACAATTCCCACCTCAAAATACTCTGAAGCAAAGGACTTACATGAACCAGATAGCCACCAACTTGACCGACCATGATCTGATCGCCGAGTTTAAATCCGGCTCCATGGAGGCCATGGAAAAGATTGTGGGGCGATATGAGGACCGGATATTTACCTTTGGTCTGAAGATGTGCGGCCATCTCCAGGATGCAGAGGATATCGCACAGGAGACCTTCTTGAATGCCTTCCGATATCTTAAGGACTTTCGTGGAGAGACCAAATTGAAGAACTGGCTCTTCATGATCGCGACCAGGGCATGCATTAGGAAGCGGCGAAAGAAGAAATGCGAACCGGATTATGAGATATCCCTTGATTCCTTTATCCATGAAGATGGATCTGATGGCAAATATGAAATTCCGGACTGGTCTGATGATCCATCTGATAATGTCATGCGGGCTGAATTGAAAAAAATCATTGATGCGGCCATTCATACACTCCCCCACAAGTACAGGCTGGTATTTAACCTCAGGGAGATCGAGGGATTCAACACAAAGGAAACAGCCGAAATTCTCGAGATATCAACGCAATCGGTTAAAACAAGGCTGCACAGGGCACGCCTCTTTATGAGGGAAGAAATATCAAAACAATATATGGAAGGAAGAGCCCAATGAAGGAGGCGTGTAAAAAAGATTTTGAAAGGATATCGGAATATTTGGACGGTGAATTGGATGATGATATCTGCCGCGAGATCGAAAACCACCTCCGCCACTGCCCTGAATGCAGAAAATGTGTTGATTCGTTACGAAAATCGATCGAGCTGTCTAAAAAAGCGGCAGAGGAAGAGATAACGCCAGATATGAGGGAGCATTTGAGGGCAGCGCTTCGTGACTGTTTTCCTTCTGAACAATCATAATCATCAACTCAATCCATACCTGCCCCGCGGAACGCGGGGTTATCCTGTCTGAAGTTTTTACCGTTTCTTCGGGAGAGTAACTGCACCCGATTCATGTGACTCAATTTATGTATTGAC
>JAOZUU010000129.1:0-1627 GCA_029938515.1 Desulfobacterales bacterium
GCAAGGTGGCCGATCAGGTCGTCGGTATTGTTGCCAAGTCCAAACTGGAAGAAATTATCGATAAACTCGTATGAAAAAGTTGGTTCACCGGCCATCCGGACCGATCAATATCGAAATCGCAAGGATTGAAGCATGATAGCATCAATTGAGCCCTTTCATCCAATGGGTGAAACAGCCTTGCCGCTTTTATCAAGACGGCATTCTACTGGAATCAGTTGGTTAGGGTTCTTTAACCGGGAACTGTGAACGATGAACCGTTTAACCTGGGTTATCATTTTTTCTTTCCTTGTCTCCGGGACAGGGTGCGCCTGGTTTGAAACCAAGGAGCACGCACCGGTGGAGGAGCTGGCCACCACCGGCATGGACTTGTATAAACGGGAAAAATACCGGGATGCGCTTGAGACGTTTCAGCACTTAAAGGAATGGTATCCATTCAGCAAATACACGAGCCTATCCGAACTAAAAATTGCCGATGCTCATTACCAGTTGGAGGAATACGAAGAGGCAATTTTCGCCTATCAGGAATTTAAAACCCTGCATCCGAGAAATGAGGCGATCCCCTATGTGATCCATCAAACCGGTATGTGTTATTTCGATCGAATGGATTCAATTGACCGCGATCAGTCGGTGGTTCGACAAGCCCAGGAAATCTTTGAACAGCTTGTCGCCCAGTACCCTGACAGTACCTATGCCGTGAAGGCCCGAAAACATATCGATGAGTGCAAAAAATCTCTGGCCGGACATGAAATGTATGTGGGGCGATATTACTATAAGACCAAGCATTACAGAGGGGCTTTGGCCCGGTTTGAAAGGGTGTTGAGCGACTACCCTGCGGCCGGTTTTGATGAAGAAGCCCGTCAGTATATAGATCAGTGCCGGGAGGTCCTGGAAAAAGATAAGTTATTTAGATTACCCGTTAATTGAATTTGGTTATATATTGTTTTTAAAGGAGCGACACCATGTCGAAAGTATGTGAAATTTGTGGAAAAAAGCCGATGACGGGCCATCATGTGAGCCATGCCCATAATCTCACCAAACGGCGCTTTAATCCAAATCTGCAACGGGTCCGGGCGGCCACAAAAACCGGCCAGGTGAAAAAAATCATGGCCTGTACCAATTGCATTAAATCGGGACGGGTGGTTAAAGCACCATAGATAAGCCGGGGGCCGGCCGAGACATCCGCCAAACTAACGGATCCGCTTTACTTCCTGGACATGACGAATTTTTCTTAAGCCGGACAGTACCTGGCCGAGATGGGCTGTGTCGCTGACAGATAGGGTAAAGTAGGTGTCGACGGTATTGTCCTCGTGAGTGACCGTATTGGCGCTGATAATATTGGCGCCGATTTTGCTGATATGTCCGGCCACGTCGGCCAATAACCCCATCCTATCCAATGAACGGATGCAGATCTTAACCGGGTAGGCATCCGACGCTTCCAGATTCCATTCCACTTCGATCTGACGCTCAGGGTTGGTTTTGAGAGCATTGATACAATTGGTTCGGTGAACGGTTACTCCCTGCCCCTGAGTGATATAGCCGATGATGGGATCTCCCGGCACCGGCCGGCAGCATTCACCAAATCGAATCAGAATATCGTCCAGCCCCCGAACCCGCACCCCGGCAGGGG
>JAOZUU010000129.1:1727-7455 GCA_029938515.1 Desulfobacterales bacterium
TTGCGAAACGCCTTTTCGCACATTTCCCGGCCGAGACTGAAGCTGCGCTGTTTTTCCTGATCCTTGATCCATTGTCTGATTTTTGATCGGGCTTTGACCGTTTGAACAAAGTTGAGCCAGTCTTTGCTGGGATGATTCCCCTTGGCGGTGACCACCTCGACGATATCGCCGGTTTCGAGCTCGTATTTAAGGGGGACCATGCGACCGTTCACCTTGGCGCCCACGCACTGATGGCCGACTTCCGTATGGATTTTATAGGCAAAATCAACGGGCGTGGCGCCTTTGGGGAAGGACTTGACCTCTCCCCTGGGGGTAAAAATATAGACCTCATCCGGAAAAAGATCCATCCGGACGTTTTCTAAAAATTCATTGGGGTTTTTTATATTTTCCTGGTTTTCAACCAGATCGTGGATCCAGGAATAGGCATTACTTTCCTCGTCATTGGCCTGATCACTCTCTTTATAATGCCAGTGAGCGGCGATACCGGACTGGGCCACTTGATCCATATCACGGGTTCGAATCTGAATCTCGATTCGTTCCCCCACGGGACCGATGACCGTGGTATGCAACGATTGGTACATATTCGACTTGGGGCGACCGATATAATCCTTGAATTTGGTATCGATGGGTTTCCACAGGGAATGGATAATTCCCAAGGCTTCATAACAATGGGGAATCGTGTCCAGAATGATTCGGAATGCAAAAATATCGTAAATCTCTTCAAACGGTAAATCCTGCATTTGCATCTTTTGATGGATGCTGTAAAAATGCTTAAATCTACCCAGGACTTCACATTCCAGACCGCTGGTCGTCATTTTTTCGTGGATGAGATTCTTTACCGTTTCAATATACTCTTCCCGTTCAACCCGCTCCTTGTTGACCTGGGTTTCGATTTCTTTATACACCTCGGGCTGGGAATAAAAAAAGGCTTTGCTTTGCAGCTCGTTCTTGATCCAGTAAATCCCCAGGCGGGCGGCAATGGGTGCGTAAATATCAAGGGTTTCCTGGGAGATCTTTCGCTTTTTGGATTCCTTTTTATGATACTTCAACGTGCGCATATTATGTAGCCGGTCGGCCAGTTTAATAAGAATCACGCGGATATCATCGGCCATGGCCAGCAACATTTTTCGGATGTTTTCGGCCTGCCGGGCCCTGGCACCGGAAAACGGAAGGGTGCTGATTTTGGTGACCCCCATCACGATCCGAAGCACTTGGGGACCGAACAATTTCTCGATATCTTCTTCGGTGGCGTGGGTATCTTCGACGACATCGTGAAGCAACCCGGCCGCAATACTGATCGTATCCAGTTTCATATCAGCCAGGATATTAGCTACTTCAAGGGGATGAGACAGATAAGGCTCACCGGACAAACGAACCTGTCCCGCATGCACCTGGGCCGAATAAACATAGGCCTGATCGATAATGCTTAAATCGGTTTCGGGATAATACGAGGCCACTTTATCGATGATGTCGTTGATCCGGATCATGCTTAATAGGCCTTGGCGAAGACAACCTGCTGGTCGGCGGGCGCACCGCAATGGATGCACGGGCCGGTGGTCTGCTTTTTATCGAAAGGGATACACCGGATCGTCACTCTTAGATCCGCTTTCAGCCGCGTTTCACATTCGGAGGATCCGCACCAGGGTGCCAGGGCGAATCCGCCATGAATCTCCGGTTTTTCCAAATTCCCGGGAGTGAAAAAGTCATAAAATGCACCAGTGTCGTTGATAGCCACCGTGTGTTTTTTTCTGAAACGAAGCGCTTTTTGGAAAATATTGTCCTGGATTTCATCGAGAAGTTCAGAAATGCCGGCCAAAAATTGGTCGGTGGGGACCGATTCCTTCTTCCTGGACGGCAAATCCCGTCGACCGACAAAAACCGAATCGGCGGCAATATCCCGGGGACCGATTTCAACCCGTAACGGGATCCCTTTTTTAATCCATTCCCACCCTCTGGCGCCTCCCATCTCGCGATCATCTATTTCCACTTCGATGGAACGATCATGATAAGGTATCGCGCGCAGCCGCTTTGCCAATTTCTCGGTATAAGCCATCACTTCGGACTTTTCGTCCGGTTTGCGATAGATGGGCAGTAATACCACATGGGAAGAGGCGATTTTAGGCGGCAGCACAAGTCCGTCATCGTCGCCGTGGGCCATAATTAAGCCACCGATCAACCGGGTGGAGGCACCCCAGGATGTTGTCCAGGCGTATTCTTCCGTTTCCTCCCGGGACTGGAATTTAATGCCCGAGGCCCGGGCAAAGTTCTGGCCGAGAAAGTGTGATGTTCCCGCCTGTAGGGCCTTGCGATCCTGCATCATGGCTTCGATGCACTGGGTCTCCACCGCTCCGGGAAAGGTCTCCGCCCGGGTTTTCACCCCACGTATGACTGGTATGGCCAGGTATTCTTCCACGAAGCGGGCATATACATCCAGCATCTGGCGGGTCCGGGCCCCGGCCTCTTCTTTGGTGGCATGGGCCGTATGCCCTTCCTGCCATAAAAATTCACTGGTGCGTAAAAATAACCGCGTCCGCATTTCCCATCGCACGACGTTGGCCCACTGGTTGATCAATAAAGGCAGGTCCCGGTAACTGTTAATCCATTTGGAAAAGGCGTCGCCGATGATGGTTTCCGAAGTGGGCCGGACGACCAGGGGTTCCTGCAATCGACCGGCGGGAACCAGCCCGTCTTCACCCTGTTCGAGTCGATGATGGGAAACCACGGCACATTCCTTGGCGAAGCCCTCCACATGTTCGGCCTCTTTTTCAAGGAAACTTAAAGGAATAAACAGAGGGAAATAGGCATTTTTGACACCGGTGGCCCGGAACATCCGGTCTAACCCCCGGACGATATTCTCCCAGATCGCATATCCCCAGGGCTTAATGATCATGCATCCGCGCACGGGTGATTTTTCGGCCATATCCGCGGCCTTGATTACCTGTTGATACCACTCCGGATAATCTTCGGCCCGGGTGGGAGAAATGGCTGTTTTTGGCTTACTTGTCATTTGATTCCTTTCGATATTTGTCACCCTCAACTTTGTCTACTTCCTTTAAAAGCTCTTCAACCAGTCGATCCTGGAGAACCTTTTTTACCACCTTTCCCTTTCGAAACAGGATACCCACACCATCACCCCCGGCAATACCGATATCGGCTTCCCTGGCTTCCCCCGGTCCATTGACCACACATCCCATGATGGCGACCTTGACGGGACTGGATCGGGTTAAAAGCGCCTTTTCAACCTGATCGGCAATGTCGAACAAGTCGATATTGCATCGGCCGCAGGTGGGGCAGGAAATGATCTCCGGCCCATGCCGACGAATATCCAGCGCCTTTAAAATCTCATATCCCACCCGGACTTCTTCCACCGGATCCCGGGTAAGCGATACCCGCAAGGTGTCGCCGATCCCTTCGACCAGCAGCATCCCGATCCCCAAGGCGGATTTCACCACGCCGGGATATAATCCCCCGGCCTCGGTGACGCCAATGTGTAAAGGAAGGCCGGTTTGCTCACTTAAAAGCCGATAGGCGCTGACCGTGCGGTAAACATCCGAAGCTTTCAGAGAGACTTTGATATCATGAAAATCAAGCGATTCCAGCAGATTGATATGGCGCATGGCACTGGCCACCATCGCCTGGGGGGTCACACCACCATATTCGGCGATTAGTTCTTTTTCCAACGATCCCGCATTAACCCCGATACGAATCGGGATCCCGTGGTCCCGGGCGCAATCCACCACGGCACGAACTTTTTCCATTGACCCGATATTGCCCGGATTAATCCGCAGGCCATCGGCACCGGCCGCGGCCGCGGCAATGGCCAGGCGATGGTCAAAATGAATGTCGGCAATGAGAGGAATGTCAATTCGGCTTTTGATGGCAGTGATGGCTGCCGCCGCGGATTGATCGGGTATGGCCGCTCGAACAATTTCGCACCCGGCGGCGGTCAATTGCCTGATCTGCTTAACGGTGGCCTCTACATCATCCGTACGGGTATTGGTCATGGATTGAACGGCGATAGGCGCATTGTCGCCGATGGGGATATTGCCGACATGAATGCGGCGGGTTGGTTTACGGGTAATCCAGGATTCCATAACTATTCGATAAGATAAGCTTTTATAACCTGCTATCCAGGGTAACCCCCAAGGTAACCCCATGGTCAGCGGCAGCGGTTATCTGTCCGCGGGACCCACTTGCCGGCCTTCATCCTTTTAAACTACGAAATGCCCGAAACACGCGAAAGGTATTAGTTGACGCATCGTTCTTCCATTTTCGCGCCTTTCGCGTTTTTCATAGTTCCTTCTCCGGCCAGCCTATCCCTATACTGTACAATCGACAGAAAAACAAACCCAAAGCGATGAGCGGGTAGCCGTTCATCGCACACCTTCTTGGACCACAGAATATCGGGTGTAATTCATCATCGTTGGTTACATCCCCCTTTATCCCCCTTCAAAGGGGGATGTAAAAAGGATGGCTCAAGAAAATAAACCAAAATGAAAATTGCTACAATTTATCATCATACGCAGGTGTAAACCAACCATCGTGATTTACATCACAGAATGTCGAATCACGCTAAAGACGTGATCTATGGACAAAAATATCGAACTTTAATAAAAAAGACAGAGCGAAGCAGTCTTCGCCTCAGGGCTACGCCGCTCAAGAGCGATACCACAAATCATCAATCGTCAATCGTCAATTTGATTCCCCGATAAATCGGGATTTCCACTTTGTTCCAACCGGCTTGGCCGGATCAGGACTTTCTAAAACCCCTCAAACGGTTCCCGCTTAACAAACCTGCCGTGACCCGCCTGGCCGACGAATTCCATCTGTTCACCGTTCCATTGGGCCACCTTCTTGCCCCGGGAATAGACCAGATCCGGCATTCCGGTCATTTCCATGCCTTCATACGGCGTGTAATCGACGTTCATGTGCAGCCTGGACTGGGTGATGGTAAACTTTCGATCGGGATCGAAAACGACCATGTCGGCATCCTTTCCCACGGCGATCTCGCCCTTGTCCCTGAGGCCGAACATCCTGGCCGTGCCGGTCGAAAGGACTTCCACCATTTTCTCCAGACTGATGCGACCCTTGACCACGCCTTCCGTATGCAGAAGCATCAACAGAGTCTCGATGCCGGGGGCACCGTTGGGGATCTTCTTGTAATCGTCCTTGCCGAACATATCCTTTTTACCTTTGAAATCAAACGGACAGTGATCCGTGGCCACTACCTGGATATCGCCGCCCCGCAATCCCCCCCACAGGGCCTCGTTACTTTCCCTGGTTCGCAGGGGCGGGCTCATGACGTATTTGGCGCCGTTAAAATCGGGTTCCTTGTAGCGCTCGTCATCCAGCAAAAGATACTGGGGACAAGTCTCGGCAAAAACGTTCACCCCGCGATCGCGGGCGTTTTTAACGATCCCGAGCCCTTCTTGGGAGGAAAGATGAACGATATAAATCCGGGAATCGGTCAGTTCCACCATCTTGGACGCCCGGTAGATGGCCTCTTCCTCGGCGATATTGGGCCGGCTCATGGCATGGTAATAGGGGTCGAGCTTGCCTTCTTTAGCCAGCACCTCGTTCATGTGCTGGATAATGTAGACGTTTTCGGCGTGGACCTGGACCAGGCCGCCGTATTTTTTGGTCTCTTCCAAAAGCTTGATCATGGTGGCATCGTCCACCCGGAAGTCGTAGACCATGAAAATTTTGAAACTCGGGGTGCCGTATTCCT
>JAOZUU010000130.1 GCA_029938515.1 Desulfobacterales bacterium
ATCCAAAACAGGCCATCCGGGAAACGTTTCTGGGGACGGGCAGGGCGCTTTTGATCACATCCATTGTCCTGTCCATGAACTTTTTCGTGCTGTTGACGGCAACCCTGAATCACAGTGTCAAATTCGGATTTTTCACCGGAATAGTGATCATTTTTGCGTTGCTGTCGGATTTCCTGCTTGCCCCGGCGCTACTGTTTCTGGCAACAAAAAAACAACGGCTCACAAAACCGATCAATCCTTAAGGGATCGCGCAAAAAATGTGAAGTTATTTTTGCGCGATCCATGGGGGTGGGTTATGCGGAGAGGGCAAACTCTTTGGCCTTATCCACGGCCCCGGCCGCATCGGCTCCGTATCCATCGGCACCAATCTGTTCCACAAATTTTGGCGTGACGGGGGCCCCGCCGACAATGATCTTCACATTATCTCTCAGCCCGGCTTCCGTCAGGGCCTGAACGGTTTCATTCATTTTAGGCATGGTCGTCGTCAGCAGGGCCGACATCCCCACAATGGTGGCATCGTGTTCGTTGACAGCGGAAACAAACTGTTCGGGTTTGATATCGACGCCCAGATCAACCACTTTGAAGCCGGCCCCCTCCAGCAGCATCACCACCAGGTTCTTGCCGATATCGTGCAAATCTCCCTGTACGGTTCCGATCACCACAATGCCCCGTTGAGAGCCCCTGCCACCGTCGGCCAATTTATCTTTTAAAATCTCCAGGCCGGCCTGCATCGCCTTGGCCGAGCGCAGCACTTCAGGGATAAACATCTCGCCGGTCTTCATGCGCTGGCCGACAACATCCATACCGGGAAACAGACATTTATCCAGAATATCCTGGGCCGGCATGCCGTCTTCAATCGCCTGAAGGCATAGATTCGGTACTTCTTCCAGGTTCCCGGCGATGAGCTCTTGTGTGATTTTTGAATAAGCGTCCGACATTACACACCTCCTTAACTTTATTATCAATTATTTTAATGGACCGGTTTTAAGGCTGCTTTGATACGGGTTCTATTCCTTACTCAGTACGACGCCTAACTCCTCTTCCGCAGTATTCACAATGGTCCGCAATTGTGAAAGGGTGCTTTCAGGAAGTGGTTCGGGCTTGTGTGTCTCTAATAGATGGCGGGCCTTTTGGCAAGCCTGTTTGTACATGTCTTTTCCACCCGCAAGTTGCCAGTTTTCACGGATCTGGCGATCGATCAGCTGGGGCTGGGATTGCGAGCGCATATTATCGAAGGTACTATCGTGGCTGATAAAGTCACCAAATTGTCCGATTTCATGAATAACTTCCACAGCCAGGGTTTCGTCCGTTACCTCGATGCCGTTGACCGCATGTTTGATCATGGCGGCAAACTCATTGTCCATGACCAGCTGGCCGTAATCAAAGGTGATTCCGGATTCGATCATTCCTAGTCCGTATATCACGTTGGCACCTGCCAACGCGGTCAGCAGACCGGTGATCGTTTTTTCGTGGCCAGACTGGGCATCGCTTATTTTACTGTCGCCCTACCCGCCGGCCACGAAACTGGGCAGGGCATAGTAACGCGCCAGTCGCGCCACGGCGGCATTGATGACGGCACACTCGGGTGTGCCCACCGAGGCGGTGGCCATGCGCAGATCCATGGCGGTGGTGGAGCTGCCGTAAACAAAGGGAGATCCCTTGCGGGTAAGCTGATTGAGCACTAACCCGGAAAGTACCTCGGCGTTATGGACCACCAGTGTGCCGGCGGAAAACACGGGCGTAGATCCACCGGCCATCCCCATGGAGAGAACGTTTACGGCCATACCGGCTTTAGCGCTCCCCATGATGATCTCACAGCAGTCCCGGACCAGTTTCAGGGGACTCACCGGGCAGGTGTTGAAGGTGACCAGCGGGCGCTCTCGCAGCGCTTTGTGGCTGCCCACAATGGCGGCGCACATGTCAACGATTTTGCCCTGGCAGTACCCGTTTACCGGCCCGATCCAGTGGTGCTTAGAGGTGTTGGTCAAAGACGCTTCGGCGTTGTGCAGGGCGCAGACCTCATGGGGAACATCATGGGATAAAATGGCTCGCTCATAGGTGTCGATGTGTTCGAGGGCATCGATGAGCCGGGCCGCTTCCCGGGCGTCGTTTTTGGTGGTCTCCCTCAGTTCACCGGTGTGGATGTCCTTTATTACGATACCCTCGCCAAAATTGGTAAAGGTGACCCGGTTGGACTCCAGCACCACATCTTTTGCCGGAGACCGACCGAAGGCGAAAAATTTGGAGGGTGCCCAGCGAATGGCATCATCCACCAGATGAGGAGGGATTTTGACCACCTTGCTTTTTTTATTCACGCCGGCGCCGGCGCCATGGAAAATTTCAAGGGCCTCCTCGTCCTCGACAAAAATACCTGTCCGGGAAAGCACTTCGAGCGTGGCCGAATGAATCTGCTCAAGCTCGTCGTCATTCAAAATATTCAGGCTCAGACCACCGCTTTTCATTTTGCCGGCATATAGATTGCGAATCATAACGTAATCTCCTCTTTAAGCGTTTGCCCATATATCCCAGTTTATTGACCGGATCATAAGAAAACTTGACAAGTACTTTTGTTCTCCACCTCGTTTTTACAATTCGATGTGAAATAATTCGAATTAAAACGATTGGTTCTGCGTAGATACCAAAAGAGCTCGATTTCTGATATATCAGGCCATATAGTAATTTGTGCAAATATATAGACACGGCAGGATTGTCAAGTGAAATAATCAATTCCGAAAATAAATTTTTAATAGATTTTCTGATCCATTTAGGATAGGAATCAAATCAGGGGAAGTGGATCGGATGTGATCGCGTGGGCTCTAAATCCACGTAGCCGGGTGCAACTCCCGGGCTTCCCTCCACTTTTTTAGGACGCCATCTTAGGTTGCCATCGAGGATATAGTCAATGGATTTGGGTTGGACCGATATTCAAATACGCCGATTGAAAGAACTGAACGCCGCTACAGATGAATTGCAAACCGATTTTAGGGGCGAGCATGGTCGTAATCGGGCCTTCCAGGTCCTTGAAAAACAACTAGTGCGTAAAGAGAGAGAACGCCTCAATACGTTTCTGGATAATCAGCTTCGACCGCGGCTTTGTACCCTGGAAAGCCACTTGATAACAGCACTCAACCGCGAGGGTTTTACCCAGGTCACTACGCCGACCATCATTTCCCAAAACGACCTTTCCCGGATGTCAATTGACAAAAAACACCCTTTCAATGATCAAATTTACTGGATAGATTCCAGGCGCTGCCTTCGCCCCATGCTGGCCCCCAGCTTGTATCGTTTAATGAAAGATCTTGCACGGATACGCACGAGAAGAGCGGTCAGAATTTTTGAAATCGGTTCTTGTTTTCGAAAAGAAACCAGCGGAGCTCGGCATGCCAGTGAGTTTACCATGCTGAACCTGGTTGAAATGAGAATGCCCATGGAGGATCGAAAAGCGCGAATTGAGGCACTGGCCGGGGTGATAATGAAAGCGGCCGGTATTAACGCGTATTGCTTGATGGGCGAGTCTTCTGAAGTGTACGATGAAACAATCGATATCGTATGCGGCTCCAAAAAATTAGAAGTGGCCTCCTGTGCCATGGGTCCACATCCGCTGGATGACGCCTGGGAGATTGTCGACACCTGGGTCGGCCTTGGTTTTGGCCTGGAGCGGTTGCTCATGACCCGGGAAGGTAACCGGAGTATAGGCAAATGGTGCAGGAGCACGTCTTATGTTGACGGTATTCGCCTGAACTTATAGTAGCGAGGGTGGCAAAAATCAAGATAGTTGATTTACACCCCGTATGATGAAAAATGATAGCGGTTTTCATCTGGCTTATTTACTTAAGCCATCATTTTTACATCCCCCTTTATCCCCCTTCAAAGGAGGACTCTAATTCCCCCTTTGAAGGGGGATAAAGGGGGATGTTACCAGCGATTATGAATGACACCATAGTAACGATGGGTTGATCAATGAAGGATTTTAAACTGGACGCGGTTTTACATCGCGCCATTGACGACCAACAGCTGGATTCGTCGGAGATATATTACCTGCTGTCATTGCGCCGCAGTGGCCAGATATCCCGTTTATTCCGGGCTGCCAGACAGCTCAGAGATCGCTATTTTGGCCCACATGTATTTCTATACGGATTCGTCTATTTCAGTACCTATTGCCGCAATAATTGTCGATTTTGTCACTACCGGAAATCCAACCAGCAGTTGTCGAGATACAGAAAAAGTACTTCGGAAGTCATCGATGCCGCCGGCCGTATTGCCGATGCCGGGGCGCACCTGATCGATCTGACCATGGGAGAAGATCCTGCTTATCTACAGCAGGGGGCGGACGGATTTGAAAAGCTGGTAACTCTCGTGAAGCGCGTAAAAATGAGAACCGGGCGACCGGTCATGGTTTCGGCCGGTGTAATTTCCGAAAACGAGATGAAACGTCTATCCGTGGCCGGGGCCGACTGGTACGCCTGCTATCAAGAGACCCACAATCGGTCTCTTTTTAGAAAACTAAGACCCGGTCAGGATTATGATGCCCGATGGCAGGCCAAAGAAGGCGCCCGACGGGCGGGCCTGTTGATAGAGGAGGGGCTCCTGGCTGGTGTGGGCGAAAATATCCAGGACATTACATACTCCCTTGAAATGATGCGATCTTTGGATGCCGATCAAGTGCGCATGATGTCTTTTGTACCCCAGGACGGAATACCGCTTGCACCCGGGCCTGTCGTGGACGATCTTCGTGAAACGGTCACCATGGCGGTCATGCGGCTGATTTTGCCGGATCGCCTGATTCCGGCATCACTGGATATCGACGGCCTTGATGGACTGCAGCGGCGATTGGAAGCGGGTGCCAATGTTATCACCTCGTTGATACTGCCCGGTGAAGGGCTTGCCGGGGTGGCCAGTGGCAGCCTGGATATTGAGGATGCCCGGCGCACGCCGGACGGAATCACACCGGTGCTGGAGAGTTGCGGCTTAGAGGCGGCTTCGTTAAACGATTACCTTGAGTGGATGGCCCAGCGTCGACGGGATCGTGAGGATCGTTGGAAAGATCGGCGAAACATATGTTAGTGGCCGTTGTGGGAGGAAAATTGCAGGGGGTTGAAGCCGTTTACCTGGCACAAAAGGCCGGCTGGGAGGTGTTGCTCATTGATTGCAAGGCTGCGCCCCCTGCCGCGGAACTTTGTGAACGTTTCGTGCAGTTTGACGTGGCTTCGGTCCGGGAAACGGCCAGCCTGCTGGGAAAGTCCGACCTGGTTATGCCGGCTTTGGAAAATCCGGATGCGCTGGGTGTACTGGCAGCCTGTGCCGCTTCAGGAGCGATCTCACTGGCTTTCGACCCCGATGCGTATGCCGTGACCTGTTCGAAAATTCGGTCTAATGCGCTTTTTGACCGTTTGCGGATGGCTATTCCCGGTCAATGGCCTGGGTGTGGTTTCCCTGTGATTGTCAAACCGGACAGCGCCAGTGGCAGCCACGGAGTTCGTGTCGTTCACCATACGGATGAATTGCCGGCCGACCACGACAAGTCCGAAAAATATGTGATCCAGGCGTTTACCCCGGGACCGTCATATTCACTGGAGGTTGTGGGGTTGCCCGGGAAGTATCGGGCGCTCCAGGTGACGGCATTGGAGATGGATGCCGCCTTCGACTGCAAGCGCGTTTTGGCGCCATCCGGGCTAGATTCAAGTCTTACGCATGAGTTTGAGCAGATGGCCATTAATCTGGCCGAAGCCATTCGGCTCAAGGGGTTGATGGATGTGGAAGTTATTTTAAATGGACAGCAGCTGACGCTGCTCGAAATCGATGCCCGTCTGCCGAGCCAGACCCCGATCGCTGTTTACTGGTCAACCGGTATGAATATGGTACGACAGATAGGGGAAATGTTTACAGGCCGGAAAAGCCTCCTTGCGGTGCCACCCGCTGAACCGCCGGAGGCGGTAATTTATGAACACATCCATGTTTCTGACGAAAAAATGGAGATTTGCGGAGAACACATTATGAGCAACGTCGACCCGCTGCATGTCCGGCAGGATTTTTTTGGCGCTGACGAGGCCATTACCAACTATCGCCCCGGGCGTGGCAACTGGGTGGCGACGCTTATTTTTTCGGAAGCGGATCGCAATAGCACGGTCAATAAGAGAAACGCTACCATCGAATCTATTAAACACCATTGTAATATCGATACATATGCCGACCCTACATTACCGCTAAACTGTTTTTGCCCAGGAGAGATGAAAAAATGAACATCGAAGTTCATCTTTTAAATTAGCTTAGCACTTATGATGCCGACCCCAGCCCCGTTTTCGGAAGTGAACCGGAAGATTAGAATGACACGTTTAAAAACCAAAGATATCGCCGACATTGCCGCGAACCTGAACGAGTATGATACCCGTTTACTCTCACAGACAGGACAAACCCTGAAAGGCATTGCATGTCTAACAGCCGGAATAGGAGAGGGCAGGCTTTTAAAACTACGGGGCAGAATAAGCGTGGGGGTGATCCCCTTTTCCTGCGGCCAGGGCATCATCAGCGATTTTTCCGAAACCGTGGTGAGTATTATCAATCATCTGGGATTTTCTGCTTTTGTCGCCGCTGACTCAGACGTAACGGCCATGGTGGATGCGTGCCACCGTGAAGCGGACATCCTTTTTATGGCTGATGAGAGACGTTTTGTAGCTATTGATCTTCACAGCCGGAGCGTCGTGGACAATGCGGATATGACGGGCAGGGGATTTACCGCGGGCCTTGCACTCATGGCCGGAGACCTGAGGGGCAAAAGCGTATTTGTGATCGGTTGCGGAGAGGTGGGCTGTGCCGCCACGGAATCGTTACTTAGGCTGGGAGCCGAAGTGGCGGTCTACGACGTGAACAGGTCCTCAACCCGGGCGTTGACTCGACAAACCGGTAACGCGATCAAGGTTGAGCCTAGTTTGGATGCGGCTTTGATGCACTATGATTTGATTTTTGACGCATCTCCTGCCGCCGATATTATCGGGGTAGGGCACATCGATGAAAAGACGTTTGTGGCAGCGCCGGGTATGCCTTGTGGCACCACGGCCGCCGCAATAGAAAAACTAAACCGGCGGCTGTTGCACGATCCCCTGCGAATCGGTGTCGCTTGCATGCTGGTGAATGCCGTCAAAACGGTTATCAGGTCTTGACGATAGAACTGGCCGTTCGCGTTTTGCCAAACTGAGCATGACAGCATAAAAAAAGAGGGTAACGGAAATGAAAGAAGTTCAGCCGGCCGCCAAGAGGTTCTATCGCAAACGCATCGAGCTTTTTCGGCTGATTGATAAGATAAAAATCTGGCCTTCGCGCACGGGTGTCCTGCACGGGATCCGATCCGTAGAAAAAAGGGGCGAGATCGCCATCATCACAACGCATTGCAACGAAACATTCACCGTGCGCAATTCCCGCAACAGCCGGGCCGCCCGCTGGCTGAGAAACAA
>JAOZUU010000131.1 GCA_029938515.1 Desulfobacterales bacterium
TTTTTCCGCGGCCCTTAAACACTGAAATCAACATCCGCTTTTCATTATTCAATATATACGATCCGATCAAAAAAAGTCCACCGCTCTTGAGGTTTATGGTAATTTTTGTTAGAATTCATTGGTTTTCGTCATGGATCCAGGAAAATATCTTGACATATAGTCGATCATTGCTTATAAAATACTGTTTTACCTTATATAAGGTAACCGATTAACAAATTAATAAAAATAAATTGGGTCAAAAAATTACGAAGATTAGCTTCCGTTGCTTTGGCAATGGAATCATGGAGGTTTCTAAATGGGATACGCGGTCATTTCAGCAGGCGGTAAGCAATATAAAGTTCAGGAAGGGGAGGTCGTCAAAGTGGAACGTTTCGACGGCGAGATCGGGGCACCGGTAACTTTCGATAATGTCTTGATGCATTCGGATACCGACAATTTTTCCATTGGCACACCGGTTCTGGAAACTGCCGTGGTCAAGGGACATATCGTGGATCAGGGCAAAAATCGAAAGATTATTGTTTTTAAATACAAACGACGAAAAGGGTATCGCCGCAAGCAAGGGCATCGGCAACCGTACACCGCCGTAAAAATTGACCAAATATCCATTTAAATACTTATAAAAAAATAATTCGCAAATAATATTGGAGTATTACCATGGCACATAAAAAAGCAGGCGGCAGTTCCAGAAACGGACGGGACAGCAATGGTCAGCGTCGTGGTGTCAAGCGATACGGCGGTCAGCAGGTCCGGGCCGGTAATATCCTTGTCAGGCAGTTGGGAACGAAAATTCATCCCGGGGAAAACGTCGGGTTGGGCAAGGATTATACCCTCTTTGCAAAAGTTGACGGTATCGTGGCCTTCGAGCGACTCGGCAAGAGCCGCAAAAAGGTCAGTGTTTATGCCCAGAAGCTATCTTAAAACCCCGTCTAAGGCCCGATATCGGTGTTGCACGACTCTTCAAAATGCTCATCCAGCCTCAGGCGGGACTGCGTTTTTCGTTGGCGTACGCCTTTTTATCCCGTTTCTGATGGGGGACCTCGAATCTGATCCGAGGTTTTTAAACAGCTTCCTGTGAAATTTGTTGATTCCGCCAAAATCACGGTTGTTTCCGGTGCCGGTGGCCGTGGCTGCGTCAGTTTCCGGCGGGAAAAGTTTATTCCCCGGGGAGGACCGAATGGCGGTGATGGCGGTCGTGGCGGGGATATTATTATCGTTACCGATCACCGCAAACGCACCCTCTATCACCTTCGCCACAAATCTCATTTTCAAGCCAAAAACGGTGCGCCCGGGCAGGGCAGCAATAAAACCGGTCGCGACGGCGACGATCTCGTCATCGAAGTACCCCAGGGAACCCTGGTCATCGATGATGAGACCGGTGCTACTATTAAAGACCTGATCAGGGAAGATCGGTTTATTCTCATATCCGGTGGCCGGGGCGGCCGGGGCAACGCACGCTTTAAGACGTCCACCAACCGTGCCCCTAGAATGGCTCAACCGGGTGAACCGGGGCAAACCCTGAAGATTCGGCTGGAGTTGAAACTACTGGCCGATGTCGGTATTATCGGATTTCCAAATGCGGGAAAATCCACCCTCATTTCAGTGATTTCATCTGCCCGGCCAAAAATCGGCGAATACCCGTTTACCACCCTTCATCCGAATCTCGGAGTGGTTTATCCGCCCCGCCTGGATCCGTTTGTCGTGGCCGATATCCCCGGTCTGATCGAAGGCGCCCATGCCGGTGCCGGTTTGGGTCACCAGTTTTTAAGGCATATCGAACGGACACGAATCCTTGTCCACCTGATCGACACCGCCACCCTTGAGCCTGAACATCCCCTGGAAGGATACCGGGCCATCAACCGGGAAATAAGTCGGTACAGTGAGGCACTTGCTCAAAAATTACAGATTGTGGTATTGAACAAGCTCGATTTGCCTGAAGCGACGCGGGGTGCCGAACGATTTGAGGCCGCTCGCGGTGCGCCCAAAGCCCTACGTATTTCAGCTGCGACCGGTGAAGGGGTTTCGGCGCTTATAAATCGAATCTCCCAGGAGTTAACCCGTCTGGATGAATCTTGATCGCCAAAATTATATCAGCGATGTAAAGCGAGTTGTCATCAAGGTGGGCAGTAATGTGCTCACTGCCGCCGACGGCTTGAATCTTTACGCGGTGCGCGCCATCAGCCGCCAGATCTGGCGACTGATCGATCGGGAACTGGAAGTCATTCTGGTTACATCCGGTGCCCTGGCGGCCGGTTTAAAAAAAATCGGCCTGGCCTCCCGCCCGGACGACACACCGGGGCGGCAAGCCGTTGCGGCCGTCGGCCAAGCCGGCCTGATCATGGAATACGAACATGCCTTTGATCGCTTTGGCATCAAGGTCGCCCAGGTGCTATTGACCAGTGATGATCTCAGCGATCGCAAGCGGTATTTAAATACCCGCAATACCATTTACACTCTGTTGGGCTGGAATATCCTTCCCATTGTGAACGAGAATGACACCGTCAAGGTCGAATCGATCCAGTTCGGCGATAATGACAATCTGGCCGCGATGATTACCCTGCTTATGGATGCGGATCTTTATGTCAATTTAACCGATATTGACGGATTGTTCACAAAGGATCCCCGTCGTCACACCGATGCCGAATTGATTCCGGAAGTGCGGACCATTGGAAATGAGGTTGAGAAAATCGCCGGCCGGATACCGGGCGCCCTGGGCACCGGGGGGATGCAGGCCAAAATCAAGGCGGCTCGGAAAGTAACGGCCGTCGGTACTCCCATGGTGATTGCCAATGGCGGCAGAGATGATACCTTGGTTCAATTGATGAACGGCGATCCCTTGGGCACGTTTTTTTTCCCGCGCAAGAAACGGCTGGCTCGCCGAAAGTGCTGGATCGGGTACTCCGTTCGACCCGAGGGAATTTTACGCATCGATACCGGTGCCGCTACAGCCATCGTCACGGGAGGAAAAAGCCTGCTGCCCAGTGGAATTACCGGAGTGGAAGGTGAATTTGGTATCGGTGCCCCGGTGGAATGTCGCAGCCCTGAAGATACGACCCTGGGTGTCGGGCTGGTGAACTATCGTGCCGGGGATATCCGGCGGATTATGGGGCTTCATTCCCGGCAAATTGCCGTTACTCTGGACAACCAGCCGTACGACGAAGTCATCCACCGGGATAACCTGACCATTACCGTTGGAGACCTTTGAAAGAGGAGCGACTACATGTCCATGGAAGTGACTGTTAAGGAAATTGCCGTCACGGCGCGAACAGCCGGTCAACAAATGGCGCGGATTCCCACGGCCCAAAAGGATGGGGCCCTCATCGCGATTGCCGATCGTTTGCAAAAGAAAGCGGAGGACATTTTTTTTGCAAACCGAATAGATTTGAAACAGGCCAGGAGTAATGGGCTTTCGGCGCCCATGATCGACCGACTGACGGTCACGGATGCTACCATTGATTCCATGGCAAACGGACTACGGGAAGTTGCCGCACTCGGCGACCCGGTCGGGGCGGTGACCGATTCATGGCGCCGACCTAACGGCCTGGAAGTCTCCCGGGTTCGGATTCCACTGGGCGTCATCGGAATCATTTACGAATCCAGGCCTAATGTCACCGTGGACGCCGCCGGGTTATGCCTTAAAGCGGGCAATGCCGTTATTTTAAGGGGCGGATCCGAAGCGATTCACTCCAACCGTGTGCTGGCTGACCTGATTGCCACAAGCCTGGCCGCTTCCGGCTTGCCGGAAAAAGCGGTTCAGATCGTTCCCATCACGGATCGGGCGGCGATCAACCTCCTGCTGGAACAGGAGAGGTTCATCGATCTGATTATTCCCCGGGGGGGTGAGGGACTGATCCGCTTCGTGGTGGAACACTCGAAAATACCGGTCCTCAAACATTACAAAGGTGTTTGCCACGTTTATGTGGATCGGGGCGCGGACCTGAGCATGGCTGCAGAGATCTGTCTGAACGCCAAGGTCCAGCGACCGGGGGTCTGCAATGCCATGGAAACCCTGCTGGTTCATCAAAATGAGGCGGAGTCTTTTTTGCCGGAAATGGGACAGCGGTTCAAAGACGCCGGTGTCACAATCAAAGGCTGCGCCAAAACCCGCAAGCTGATTTCCTGGGCAAGCGAGGCCAAAGATGCGGATTGGCCCGCCGAGTACCTTGATCTGATTTTGGCTGTGCGGGTGGTGGGCGACATGGATCAGGCCATGGAACACATTGCTGCCCACGGTTCCAATCACACCGAGGTCATTGTGACACGGGATTATGCCCGGGCGCGGCGGTTTGTCCGGGAAGTGGATGCCTCGGCAGTGATGGTCAATGCCTCTACTCGTTTTAACGATGGTGGCCAACTCGGCCTCGGCGCCGAGATCGGGATCAGTACCACCAAACTGCACGCGTACGGCCCTATGGGATTGAATGAATTAACCGCCACTAAATTTGTCGTATTCGGTGAGGGTCAGGTGAGGACTGCATAGTGTCATGCCAAGCTCATATGCTGATATTGGAGCATCATTGAAAAAAATCGGTCTCTTCGGCGGTACATTTAATCCCATTCATCTGGGCCACCTGAGGGCTGCCATGGAAGCCGGTATCACCTTCGATCTGGATCCGGTATTGATGATCCCATCGGCCCGGCCGCCGCACAAGGATACGGAAAAAGTGGCCCCGGCTGAAGATCGGCTGGAGATGACCCGCCTGGCCACGGCATCCACGTCTGGTCTGGCGGTTTCCGATGTGGAGTTTGACCGAAAGGGACCTTCTTATACAGTCGAAACCATCGAGCACCTTCAAAAAAAAATGGGCGCTGATACCCGGCTCTACCTCATTATCGGGCTGGATGCTTTCCGGGAATACGATACCTGGCACCGGTACCGGGATCTTTTTCGGATCATTCCGATTATCGTGCTTCTCAGGCCGGACGTGAAAGGCACAACACTGTCGAAAACAAGGGAGTTGCTTGAAAGGCATTTGACCCTAACTATCTCCGATCAGTACTGCTTTGAATCATCTCCACCGCGCTTTATCCATCCCCGGCTTCAAACGGTCTATATTCTGGAAGTTACCCGTCTGGATATTTCTTCGAGCCGAATCCGCCGGCTGATCAAGGAAAGGGTGCCGATACGCTTTCTGGTACCGGAACGCGTGGAACAATACATTCAGGAGCGGGGGCTTTATCTATGAAAAACGGGCTTGAGTTCGAGTTAAAAAAATATATTAATGCCATATGCGGAAAACAGATCAATGGACTGGTAGCCCTCGATGTCCGCGGGCTGACATCTGTCGCGGATGCTTTCCTGATCTGCAGTGGCCGGTCTCACCGGCATGTATCGGCCATCGCTGAACATATTCGCCTCGAATTGAAAAAAGACGGTATCCACCCGTTAAGCGTCGAGGGAAAACGTCGCGGTCATTGGATTATTCTTGATTACGACCATGTGGTCATCCATGTGTTTTATGAACCGGTCCGGGTGGTTTACGATCTGGAGGGATTTTGGGCCGACGCGCCCCTAATCGTAACCGAGGACATGATCAAGCGGGAGATCGAATCTGATGAAGGCAAAGCTGATGAATGCTGAAGTCCAACCCTGTGTGCTGATTATACTGGATGGATGGGGATTGCGGGAATCCGCCGAAAACAACGCCGTGAAAATGGCGGAAACGCCGTTTATGGACCAGCTGCTCAACACCTGGCCCCACACCCGGCTTGCCTGTTCCGGAGAGGCGGTGGGCCTGCCCCGGGGTGTCATGGGCAATTCTGAAGTGGGTCACATGAATATCGGCGCCGGCCGGGTGGTTTTTCAGAATTTACTGCGAATCAACCAGGCCATTGCAGACGGGTCGTTTGTTGAAAATCCAGCGTTTAACCGGATTATGACCCGCGTTCGAGAAAGTCATGGGTCCCTGCACCTGATGGGTCTTTTATCCGACGGCGGGGTTCACAGTCACATCGATCACCTGCAGGCCCTTCTATCCCTGGCCAGGGATCGGGGACTTGAACGGGTGTTTGTCCATGCCATCCTTGACGGTCGCGACACGCCGCCCAAAAGTGGGGCAACCTATATCCGGCAATTGCAGGACTTTATCGATAAGATAAAATTTGGCACCATCGCTTCGATTTGCGGGCGCTTTTATGCCATGGATCGAGATACTCGCTGGGAACGGGTGGAGCAAGCGTACCGGCTATACACCCAGGGTGAGGGAATAGTTGAACCGGATCCCGAGCAGGCAGTTATGAATGCGTATGCCCGGAATGAAACCGATGAGTTTGTCAAGCCCATTGTAATCAGCGATTTAGCGGACCATCCTCCCGGGTCAGTTACCGACGGTGACGGCATCATCTTTTTTAATTTCCGGTCCGACCGCGCCCGGGAAATTACCCGCGCTTTCACCGATCCGAATTTTTCATTGTTTGATCGTGCGTGGCAGCCCAAACTCAGCGATTATGTCTGTATGACCCTTTATGATGCGAACTTTGCGTTGCCCCTGGCTTTCCCTCCGGTTCACCTGGATGATATTCTGGGAGAGATCATCAGCCGCCAGGGGCTTTACCAGCTTCGAATCGCCGAGACCGAAAAATACGCCCACGTTACCTATTTTTTTAATGGTGGTGAGGAAACGCCCTTTGAAAAAGAGGATCGCTGTTTGATTCCGTCGCCGCGGGAAGTGAACACTTACGACGAGAAACCCGAAATGAGCGCACCGGAAGTCACTCGGGAGATGCTGAAAAGACTCGACAGCGGTCGCTACGCTTTTATTGCCTTGAATTTTGCCAATATGGATATGGTGGGACATACCGGTATTTTGGAAGCTGCCATTAAGGCCTGTGAAACCGTGGATGCCTGCCTGGCTCCAATTGTCACCCGGGTGCTTGAACTGGAAGGTGCTGTCCTCATCACGGCCGACCACGGCAATTCGGAAACCATGGTGGATGAAAACGGCCAGCCTCATACGGCCCATACACTGAATCCGGTCCGGTTGGTGCTGGTAGGTGAAAACTTAAAAACCGCGCGGCTCCGGGAAGGCGCCCTCGGCGACATCGCCCCCACGATTCTTGATATTATGGGAATCGAACAGCCTGAGCGGATGACAGGCCATTCCCTGATTGTGTCTCGATGAGAGCAGCGGGAGTGTGTATCGATGAAATCGATTAAAAATCTGGGTCCAGAGGGCCCGGCTTTGGTTATTCCTCGGAGGGGATTTGTTTTGTTGGGCTGGATAATCCAAATCGAAATCGGGATCGCTATCGAAATCGAAATAATATGAAGCTTGGACACGAAAATCAGATACAACCGATAGAACATCGAACGTCCAACGCCCAACATCGAACGTCGAATGTGGAAGGCGCTTCGCCTTGTCTTCTTTAAAATGGCAGAATACGTTATTCGATGTTCAACGTTCGATGTTCGACGTTCATCTCTTACATGCCCTCAAACCGCCAA
>JAOZUU010000132.1 GCA_029938515.1 Desulfobacterales bacterium
ACATTTATTGTTTGTGTCTTGGTGCCTTTGTGGCTATTCTTTCCGGTTTATCCGGTTTTGGTTTAAATAATTTTCGATTACCCGACAAGCCTGCCGGGTCCCTCCGGTTCGATTATGGGCGTAACGTTCGGCCCGTCGGCAAACCGCCCCATGGGAAACAGGATTTTTCAGGTTTGCAATCATTTGTTCAGCCGCCGCCTCCCAATTGACGGTCTGGCAGACCAGCCCCTCTTTGAAGATAGTTTCGCCGACCCAGAGAAAGTTATGATACGAAGGACCGATCACCGGAAGGACCCCGCAAGCCAAGGGTTCTAAAAAATTCTGTCCACCCAGGGGAGCCAGGCTTCCCCCTACAAAAGCGGCCGTTGCCATTGCGTAGGCATCGCGGAGTTCTCCAAAGGTATCCCACAGCACCACGGTGCCTTTTTTAATGGTACCATCGGCACGGGAACGTATTGCCCATGAAACACCGTCCCGGTTCAAATATTCCCGCCATGAACTCAAACGATCCATATGGCGGGGAAATACGGCAATGACTGCTTCCGGCACCTGGGTGAAAACCCTGGCAATCATCGCCTGAACCTGTTTTTCCTCTTCCCGCCGAACCGACCCGAAAACCGCCAACAATCGATCGGGTTCAAATAACGTCTCCAGTCGACCGGTATCCGTATCGGTTTGTAATTGTCGATACCAGTGATCAAATTTTATATTGGCCATTACCGAGATGTGCGCCTTATCAAACAGCCGGCCGAACTTATCGGCGTCCCGGGATGAAATTGCCATAATCCGATCCGGCGTCAATGAACGCCAGAAAGCCGGCCACAGCATGTATCGCTTGAGGCTGGATCGATTGATACGCCCATTTATCATGATTACCGGTATCCCCGTAGCCTTCAATACGGCTAATAATCCCGGCCACAATTCGGTTTCCAGAAGGCCCACCAGCCGGGGACGAACGGCATCCACCGCCGCTTTCATTATCCGCGGACGATCAAAAGGGAAATAACGGGTCGTCATTCTGATGTCCCGCCGAGCCGCATGAAGATCCGCCCGGGCTTTGACTAGAATTTCCATGCCCTGGCTCGTGTTGGTTGTCACCAGCACCTGAATCGGGTTTGCGGGTGTCAGGGTGTTGATGATTTCCCGGGCCAGGTAGGCTTCTCCAGCCGAAGCGGCCTGGAGCCAAAAATCGGCCCGAGAGGGTGGATCTTTGAGTCGACGCTGGTCCCAACCCGCTAAAAGCCGTTTATTCAAACCTAAAAAAGGTAAAAGGATTCGCCCGGCCAGGTCGTAAAAACCGATCGCAGCCTTAACACCGGGCGAAAAACCAATATCGGATGTCAAGGTATTAGTGTCCAAGTATTTGCTTTCTCTTTAAAATATTCCAGTAATATCCTATTGTTATTAATATCTTGAAAAATTGTCAATCGAAAAGGAATATTATCATTATTTTTTTAATAACTATAGAATAAATAATGATAATTTCTTGACATGAACCCGTTTAGTCTTATCTTTAATTCAAACAGGAATCGTAATTAAAAAATCAACCAAGGAGGATAAATCATGCAATTGGTCAGATGGAATCCCGCAAGCAAAATGATGAATGTTAATAACCATCTGGATCGTTTTTTCAGTGAGTTTTTTTACCCCGCCGGCAGCCATGTCTCTAAGGATGGTTACTGCTGGAATCCGGCCGCCGACGTATATGAAAACGACGACGCCTATGTGATCAAAGCGGAACTTCCCGGACTCAACAAAAAGCACATCAACGTCGATGTCAAAGAGAACATTCTCACGATCAAAGGTGAACGATCCGACGACAACGAGGTAAAAGAGGATAAAGTATATCGAAAAGAGCGGTTTCAGGGAAAGTTCCAACGGGCCTTTGTACTACCCTCCACTGTGGAATCCGGCAAAATAGAAGCTGAATTTGCCGATGGTCTGTTGAAAATCACCATCCCCAAGTCCGGGGAAAAGAAACCGAAACAGATTACCATCCATTAAGGGCCAACAGCCCACCCCATCAACCATGGCGGGGCAGTCAATATTCGACTGCCCCGTTATTCTTTCAAGTAACAATCAGAAACATTTGGGTGTTTTTCATCAATAAATTTGAATTGGAAAACATATTATTGTCTATCCCAAATGTTTAGACAGGTTTTCCAAATCCGCCAAAGATTGAAAAAACGATCCAGATAATAACCATCTGAATAATCCATCCGATTAAACAAACGCCGATTGCGCGAGGGGTGCTGTTATAATCAAGTGCCTGTCTGACGGCGATAACCATTGCGATCAACATCCATATCCCGGTGGCGATAAAGATTATTCCAGACAGGAACGGGATTATACCTAAAACCCGGAGCAAGCCCGGTGAACTGGCAAAGCCGATCGTTCTAAGCAGTTCACCAAGATCGGCCTTTGTCTGGGGTTCGGGTAGTAATTTAGTACCGACATAATAAGTGATATAAGCCCAGACATACCAACCGACAAGGGCCGCCAATGTTCCGATAAAAATTCCGGCCACACCGGTGGTGCCGACACTCCCGATTCCAGCTGCTACCGCCGAAAGCACGACCACGGCCATGGCCTGTCCCATGGCACTCCTGTCTGCCTCGACCTCTTCATACAAATTGACATCGAGCTTAGCCGCTCGAATAATTCGATCTTTTAAATTTCCCATCATCATCTCCTTTTCTTAAAATCAATCAATATTCGCAGAAGATTCGTTGGCCGACTGCAGTATGGCGTGCAACAACACATTGGCACCGGCTTCGCAGTCTTCCCAGGTCGTATTCTCTACTTCCACGTGGCTGCGGCCATCGATACTGGGGACGAAAATCATCGCCGTGGGGCATACCTGGTTCATATAACTGGCGTCGTGACCGGCCCCGCTGACCATGTGGAGATTTGGATATCCCAGCGCATCCGACGTATCCAGAATGCGCTGAACCAGCTTTTCATCGAACGGAGAATGTTCCACCCGCCAGGTTTCCTCGATTTTGACAGGACATCCCCTTCGGCTGGCAATGGTCTCAATATCGGATCGCAACAAATCCCAGGCCTTCAAGGCCAGGTCGTCGTCCCAGGAACGAATATCCACGGTGAAGTGAACCTTGTCCGGGATGATGTTGCGCGAATTGGGGTTGTTCTGGATTTCACCGACCGTGGCCACCAGGTTGCCTCCCATGCGATCCGGCAGGCTGTTTACCTTCAGTATCATTTCGGCGGCGGCACACAAAGCGTCGTGCCGGCCTTCCATGGGCGTGGGCCCTACCTGGTTGGCTTCCCCCGTCAGGTAGATATCGTACCAATGCAAACAGAGAATTCCCTTGGGAGCGCCGATTATCTTGCCCTGACGTTCCAACATCGGCCCCTGTTCAATATGATATTCATAGTAGCAGTGAACCGGAAATTTCTGACAGGGACCGTCCTTTTTATAGCCGATACGGATCAGCTCATCTTCAAAACGTTTGCCGTTTATATCGGTTCGATCATAAGCCCAATCCCGCTCAAGGGCGCCGGCCCAAACCCCGGAAGCCACCATGGCAGGCGCAAAACGGGAGCCCTCTTCATTGGTCCAGTCAACGATGATGATGGGTCGTTCAGTCTCAATCTTATTTTCGTGCAAGGTGCGAAGCACTTCCAGGGGACCCATCACGCCCAGTATACCGTCAAACCGTCCGCCCCTGGGCTGGGAATCAATGTGGGACCCGCTCATCACCGGAGGCAATGAATTATTCTTCCCCGACCGCCGACCAAAAATGTTCCCCATTTCATCGATATTGATTTCAAGATCGAGTTCCTCAAGCCATTTGACGAAAAGATCCCGAGCCTGTTTATCCTCGTCTGACAAAGTCAATCGCTGAACTCCGCCACCCGGAGTCGCACCGATCCGGGCCATCTCTTCCAGCGTACCCTGGAGACGCGAGCCGTTTATCCGTAACGTTTTTAGATCCATCGTTCACCTCCAATTAAAACCATCGAATTAAAATAACACCGCCCAAAAGCATCGCTACACCGAGCATCCGCAATCCACTGATCGGATGGATCGGGTAGCCGATAAGCCCGAAATGATCCAGTACCAGGGATGCCAGCATTTGTCCGGCCACAACCCATGCCACCATGGCAACCGCTCCCAGTCGAGGGGCCAGAATGATGGTGGAAACCACAAAGATGGCGCCGATCATACCACCGGTCCATATCCACCAAGGGGATCGGGATACGCTCTCGCCCGCGGGTAGCGATGTCTTTAAAATCATCGCGTAAACCAGCAGGACGATGGTACCTACCGCAAATGAAATGGCAGCGGTCAGGATCGATGAGCGCGTGAGCAGGTTCAGCCGGGCATTCACCCCGGCCTGGGTGGGCAGACAGAATCCGGCCACCAGCGCCAGAAGTAACAATGGGGAAAAAGTCCACATATGCAAATAGATCCACACACGGTTATTGTACCGATCAATCTTACAGATAACGGCTTGTAAAGAAAGAGGGCGGGTCGCAACCCGCCGGATAAATACCAGGATAACAGTTGTCAAGGCACTTTAAGTAAAATCGATCCGGCTGTCAATTGGATAAAAAATAATAAATGCCCTCGGCATTCAACCCCCAGCTTCGAAATGTACTTGACGGATTGATACAACTGACCTAAATTTATTCGGGTTATAACCTAACCCGGCAAAGTCGGAACCCAAATTGAATATTCTAAAAACACATAGAGAGGACCAAACAAATGGCTTATTCGATTGCATTGGCCGGCAAGGGCGGGACCGGTAAGACCACCGTTGCCGGCATGCTGGTTAAATACCTGATGATGAAAGGCAAAGTACCGATTCTGGCCGTGGATGCCGATAGTAACGCAAATTTTAATGAAGTGCTCGGACTTGAATTTACCGATACCCTGGGGAATGCCCGTGAGCAGATGAAAAAAGGAATTGTGCCCAACGGCATGACCAAGAATATTTTTATGGAAATGAAACTGGAGGAGGCCATCGTTGAGTCCAAGGGGTTTGATCTGGTAGTTATGGGACAACCCGAGGGGCAGGGATGCTATTGTGCCGCCAACTCGTTATTGACGAACTTCCTCGAACGACTGGTGGACAATTACCCGTATATTGTCATGGATAACGAAGCGGGGATGGAGCATATCAGCCGGCTCACCACCCGTAACGTGGATGTTCTTCTGATCGTTTCCGATACCTCCCGGCGAAGTCTTCAAGCCGGGTTTCGCATCAACAAACTGGCCCGGGACTTGAGTATCGGCGCAAAAAAAAGTTACCTGGTAGTCAATCAGGCCAAATCCGCCCTGTCAGCAACCGTTACCAGTATGATCGACGAAGCCGGCCTGGTGCTGGCCGGAATGATTCCGGAAGACGAGGATGTGTATGAATACGACCTGAACGGACGCCCGACCATGACGCTGGGCCAAGACAATCCGGCGGTTCAAGCCGGCTTTAATATTTTTGACCAGATCATCGATGGATAAACGAATAGAATAAACCTCCCGGAGGTCCCATGAACAAAACCGGTTTCTTATACGATATCAGGTACCTGCTTCACGACACCGGCCCGTATCATCCTGAAATTCCGGAAAGACTCCAAGCGATTTATAAAGGAATCAGCGAAGGTGGGCTTCTGGAACACCTGACGCTGATCCAGGCATCACGACCTGACATGAAATGGATTGAAGCGGTCCACGACCCGGATTATATCCACCGCTTCGAAGAAGTCTGCTATTCGGGCAAGAAAACCTTCGACTATCCGGACAACCAGATGTGTACCGAAACCTATGAAACAGCCTGCCTGGCCGTCGGCGGCATCCTGGAAGCGGCCGATCGGGTGATGAATGGCGAGCTGAACAATGCGTTTTGTGCGGTCCGCCCCCCCGGCCATCATGCCGAAACCGACCGAGCCCTGGGATTTTGTTATTTCAACAATGTGGCCATTTGTGCCCGCTATCTGCAAAAAAAATGGGGAATAAAAAAGGTCGGCATCGTCGATTTTGATGTTCATCACGGTAACGGTACCCAGCATATCTTTGAAAAAGACCCCTCCGTTTTTTATTATTCAATCCATGAACACCCCTCTTTTTCATATCCCGGCACCGGTCGGGAGTTTGAAACGGGCACAGGCCAGGGCCATGGATTCACGAAAAATTCTCCCACCTTGCCGGGACAGGGAGACGAAGAATACAAGCGTTTGATGGAACGGGATCTCTTTCCGGCATTTGAACGATTCGAACCGGAAATCATCCTCGTTTCAGCCGGTTTCGATGCCCATGTGGATGACCACCTGGCCGACATGAGCCTGACCACCGATGGATTTTCCTGGATCATGCAGCGGGTGATCGAGATGGCCGAAATTTACGCCGATGGAAGAGTTATTTCGGTGCTTGAAGGCGGTTATAACCTGGATCGCCTGCCCGAACTGGCGAAAAACCATGTGGAGATACTGCTTCAAAAATAACAGACAAACCGGCTAATAACTGATATCAGGGTTCGCATAAAAAATTCGGAGGTATCCCATGTTTGTCAACCGTTCAATGACGAAAAAAGTGATCACCGTCACGCCTGGAACCGATCTTTTCGAAGCCAAGGACCTGATGGCCAAACACCATTTCCGCCATCTGCCCGTCTGCCGCGAAGACGGCCTTCTCTTCGGAATTGTGACCGACCGGGATTTACGCAGCGCCCTGCCCCGTGAATTTTCAAAAGCATCGGCTCACCCCGACACGACAAAAGCGCAAGCGGATGTCACCGCATTGAAAATCGGAGATATCATGACCACCGATTTGATTAAGGTCTCCCCCATGGACACCATTCAGGATGCGCTCTTGCTCATCCAGCGGTCCAACGTGGGCGCGCTTCCCGTGGTGGATGATCAAAACAGGTTGGAAGGGATCATTTCCGTACGGGATCTGTTGCGGGCATTCATTAATGTGCTGGGTATTGGTGAGCCGGGGGCCCTGATCTGTGTTCTGGTGGAGGAAAAGGTCGGGCAGCTCAAAAAAATCGTCGATGCTGTCACCGAGGAAGGGGTTTCATTCGGCAGTGTCCTGGTGGCCAGATACTGGGATGAAAAAAAACGGGCGGTTTTCTGTTATCTGCTAACCGTAAACGTCCGACCCATAAAAAAGAAGCTGGCTGATTTGGGATTTACCATTCTCGATCCGATGGAGTGGTATATGGATCAATTACCGAAACCGGACTGATGCCGGTTGCGCCCGGCCAGGATCTTTACATTTACTACCTTTCCGGACACCTGTCATTTTGTGAGGAGCTGGGTGCCGGCTTTATCGGAAACTGGCAGGAGGAAGATTCGTCCTTTCTTTTTTTTTCGTCACCGGCCCGGCGCCGGGTGGAAGCGTTGGTTGCCAACCATCCCCATCTGACCCTGGAAGACGAATACCGAATGTCTTACAAAGACTGGCAAGGCGGGCA
>JAOZUU010000133.1 GCA_029938515.1 Desulfobacterales bacterium
AGCACGTTGACATACCCCACCTCGTCATCCACAAGGAGAAGTTTAATGGGATACACTGATTTCCCTACAGCCATTTTTCACTCCAGCCCGTGCCGCGTCAGTGACTCCTTGACCTGGGCATCCCGGATTTTTTCTTCATGAGCCCTTTTCTTTTCGGTTGCTTCCATGACCTTCTCCATGAGGATTTTCATCTCACACGGTTTCATCAGGTAATCGAAAGCACCCAGCCGCATCCCTTCAATACTTGTCTCCACGGTGGCATGGCCGGTGAGCATAATCACTTCCGTCAGGGGACATATTTTTTTGATTTCTCCCAGGGTTTCAATACCATCCATGCCCGGCATTTTGACGTCGAGGATGACAACGTCCATATTGCGATTTTTCTCCAGTTTCTCGATGGCCTTCTGGCCGCTCAGGGCCGTCAATACCGTCAGGTCTCTTTTCCTGAGACGTTTGGACATGGTTTCGATAAAGGGGGCTTCATCATCCACCAGCATAACCAAAGGTTTGAGCATCATGTTTCCTCCTTTCAAAGGGATCTTTTATGGTGTCTATTTATCATTTCCATCCCGCGAATCGTCGGTATCCTTCTTGTCCAACGGAATACGGACAATGAAGGTGGTACCTACATCCACATTGCTTTCCACTTTAATTTCGCCGCCTATTTTTTTGATAATACCGTGGCAGATGGAAAGGCCCAGCCCGGTGCCTTTGCCAACGGCTTTGGTTGTATAAAAAGGATTAAAAATTCGGTCGAGATTGGCCTTGGGAATACCCGGACCATTGTCGGATACGCGGATGATGATATCGTCGTCCTTACTGCCGGTAGTGACGCGGATGGTTCCGCCGGTTTTCTCCATGGCGTCGGTGGCATTGTTAATCAAATTTAAAAATACCTGCTGCATTTCCGATTCCGAGACGTTTACCGTCGGCAGATTTTCAGCTAATTGAGTTTCCAAAACCACATTGGCGTACTTGGCTTTTTGAGCGGAAAGGGAAACCATCTCCTCTACGAGGGCATTCAATTGAACCTCATGGACCCTCGGATCGGTCTTGCGGGCGAAACTGAGCAATTTGTGGGTAATCTCCTTGCAACGCTGACCCTGGGTTCTTATCTGGATCAACGCCCTTTCAAACTCCGCCAGGTTTTCTCCCTCCTTAAAATCTTCTTCTTCCAGCAGATCTTCAATCCAACCGGCTTCCTCAACCATAATGGCCACCGGATTGTTGATCTCGTGGGCAATACCGGCCGCCAGTTCTCCCACCGTGGCCAGTTTACCGGTTTCAATCATCTGCTGATTTAGTGTCTCCTTTTCACGATCCGCGGCAATAATGCGATTTACGGTTCTCTTGGTCAAAATACTCGTCAGGGTGACAATAACAAGCCCCCCCATAATGATCATCAATAGGGCCATATTCTGGGTCCGGTTCAGTTCGCCAAACGCATCGCGCGACTCCTGGCGAAAAATCATCAGCCAGTCCCCTCCCTTTAAAAAGGCGGTGGCATATAGATTCTTGGCCCCACCTTCGAACGTTTTCTCGACAACCTGTACCTTGTCATCGACAATTGTTTCACCGCCACAATCCAGGAAAAAACCGTAGCAACCCTTTTGGGGTGTGAATTCAAAGGAGGGCGTGGTCTGAAATTCTCCTTCCTTATTCAGTATGAAAGCAAACCCGGTCTGACCGATGCGCAAATTCTCCACCAGGGAATTGAAGGCCTGGAAATTAATGGTTGCTTTCAAGAGCCAGTCTTTATTCTGAAATTTCTGTTTGACGGCCACGATAAAGTGGGGATGCCCCCGCAGTCCCAGAAAAACATCACTGATGTAATAGGGGTTATTTAGGGCTTTATTAAACCATTCGGCCTTATGATAATTGGCATTTTCAAGTTTGAACGGACCGACATAGGTGACTTGAATCCCGTCTTCATTGATGACACCAAGATCGGTAAAGACATCATCATAAGTTGCCCTGAGCGCTTCCAGGCGATCAGATAGAAACACCGGGTCCTGTAACCTGTCAATCCCGTATGACCGGACCAGCAATTGAATGTCGCTGAGTTTTTCATCAAGGAAACTATCAATATTCTGGGTATGCCGGCCCACCAGTTCTTCCAGGTGGGCATTAACTTTTTCGTGATAGGCGTGGTGAAACGACCACAATATCATCCCGCTCACCAGAAGCAGCGGAGTAAACGACACGAAGATAATGCCAAAAATGATACGTCGGGCTAAATGTTTATAAAACGGATCATCTCTGTGCTTTTTTTCGTTCATGTTCATATCTCCGCAATAACTTCAAAATATTCACAAACAGCGCCCTTTAGTCTCTCTACGCTCTGGCGGTCTTTATGGATAAATTGGATATTCATAAATTGGGTCAAATGGTCATTCTCCCTTGGATCAAACCCGTGAATGATAATGGGCAGCGGCGGAATCAGCGCTTGAAGTGTATCCCATACGCCGGACCGGGTCATTTCAGGCATATCCGGGTCTATAATTAACAGGTCGCAGGGTTCATGACGCCTGATTCTGTCAATGATTTCCGTGCCATTTCCAGCCAATTTCACCTGAAACCCGGCAAGTTCCATTTCGCGCTTCAGTAAGTTCCGGATATGAGGGTTGTGATCAGCAATGAGTATGACGGCCTTCTTTTTCACAATTTCACAAGCCGATATGATATGGCCATCCAAGAATCCGGCCCCACCCGCGTAATACTTGCGGGTAGAGCCGATTCTATATGACCTGGCCTGAGCCTCCCGATCCTTTTTGAATTAACATATGAGATACCATGGGTGCAACCTGGAATGACATCCCTCTATCTCTTAATCGGAATCATGCCATTGTTTACTATAATCGCCTGACCTTTTTCAGAGAATGCAAAGTCGACGAATTGTTTAACCGGTCCCTCGGGTTCGCCTTTGGTGATATAATTAAATACTTGATAGTAGGGATAATCCGGATCTCGCGGGCGTTTCCCGTTTATCCTTATTCTTTTGATGGTTTCCTCATGAAGGACCGCGCCCCGGGAAATGAAGGATACGGCACCGCAAGGAAAATACTTAACCGCTTCAATGACCATGGTAGAATCATACGCCATGAAATCATGTTTGATATCCTTATGTTTCATGACCTGCCTGCGGAAGTTTTTATTGGCGGCCGTATCTTTACTCGGGATGATAACCAGAATCGGCAGGTCGGCCCCCCCGACTTCCTTCCAGTTGGTGACATCTCCGCTAAAGATGTCCTGGAGCTGGTCTCCGGTAAGATCATGAACACCACATTCTTTATTGGCAATGACGGCAATGGGATCTTTACAGAACGGAATCTCGACATAACCGTAGTCTTGATGTCTGCGATAAAGCGCCCTGGCCGTACTGGCGATGTCACAATACCCGTTCATCAAGGCATAAACGCAAGAGCCGGATGAGGCTGTGCGCACGGTGACTTTTACGCCGGTGGCCTTTGTAAATTGTTCAACCTTCTCCTCGGCAAATGCCTTGTAAACCTGATTGGAGCAATTGTATTTCAAAGTGTCTTCGGCCATTGCCGGGGATCCCGGTGCAAGGCCCCATACCACCAACAGGGTGGCAAGAATAAGCCCAATGAATTGTTTTTTCGGTTTCATAATAAACCCTCCTTATTTTAAGTGAATTTGTTAAGCGCCCGACTGCACCAAGAACAAAAAGGTCATCAGTAAAATCGGATCTTGTAAATAAGTCTTCGCAAATGACGTGCCAAAAATTCAGCAAGGCAAAAATTTATTTTAACTACCTTTAATTATACGATAAATTGGCTACTGGGATTCGCTTGCGCAAATTGTAAATTGTGATGGGATGTCCAAATTTTTTACAGGCTGTAAAATGGCAGGCACGGATCTTTGTTGTTTTTTAGCGTTTCACGTAACCCTCGAATCCTTGGCCCCTTGAACCCTCTGGAATATCGCCTGTTCGATTGGAGATAACACATTATTTTTCCGGAATTAACTACAACTGATTGGGAGATGAACCTTCTTTTTTTACCCGTGTTTCGAATACAAGATCATATTTATTGATTTTGGAGTGAAGATTGGGTCGGGAAAGGCCCAGAAGCTTGGCGGCGCGGGACCGATTGCCGCCGGAAAGGGTGAGAGCTTCGCTGATGATGATTTTAGCCAGGTGATCCAGACAGAAGTCAAATGCGCCGTCTTGTTCTTTGCGCGCCAGGACTGTCCGCACCCACCTGCGGATGGAGGCCTCTATGGTCTCAAAATCCTTGGTTTCATCCGTGGTGGCGGTTATCGCTATCTGGGTGAGGTCATCACTGCTCAGTGGGGTCCCACGGTTAAAAATCAATGCTTTTTGAATGACATTGGACAGTTCGCGAACGTTGCCGGGCCAGGGGTGTTGTTCAATCCATGCCCGGGCCTCGGGTGTCATCCCCGGGTTGTTTATTTCCAGTTGGGCGGCGTGGTGGGTCAGAAAGTAATCACAGAGTCTGGATATATCATCCTCCCGGTCACGTAAGGGTGGCAACCAGATGCTGACCACTTTTAACCGGTAGTAAAGATCTTCCCGGAAACGACCTGCCTCGATTGCCTCTTCAAGATTCCGGTTCGTGGCGGCAATGATACGCACATCCACCGGGATGGTTTTACGCCCGCCGAGCCGTTCCAGGTTTTTTTCCTGCAACAGCCTTAAAATCTTAGCCTGCAGGTCAAGGGGCATGTCACCGATTTCATCCAGGAAAATCGTCCCCCCATGGGCTTGCTCGATTTTTCCCAGGCGTCGATGAGAGGCCCCGGTGAAAGCCCCTTTTTCATACCCGAAAAGTTCGCTTTCCAGCAATGTCTCGGGAATGGCTACGCAGTTGATGACCAGAAACGGCAGATCCGCCCGGTGGCTGTGGTGATAAATCGCCCGGGCCACCAGCTCCTTGCCGGTGCCGGATTCGCCCCGGATCAGTACCGTGGCGTCTTTGGTAGCCACCCGCCCAATGGCTTTAAATACCTCCTGCATTGGTTTGCTCCGGCCGATGATGGCCTCCCGCGACGATGCCTCCGGGGCGGCGTCCACATCGATCGGTATTCGCATAAATCGGCTGGCTTCCAAGCCTTGCTGAATCACGGTCAACATTTCAGGGATCTCGAAGGGCTTGAGGATATAATCAAAGGCCCCCAGTTTGGTGGCCTCGATGGCGGTTTCGGTCGTGCCGTAGGCCGTCATAATGATAACGGGAAGTTTGGGCTCCTGATCATGGATCGCCTGGAAGGTTTCCATTCCGTTCATCCCCGGAAGACGAAGATCGAGAATGACAAGATCCGGCGCTGTTTCATCCAGCTCTTTCAATCCGGCTTCGCCTGAAGCGGCGGTGGCCACCCGATACCCTTCCTCGGAAAGCAGTTTCTGAAAGCTCTTGCGCAACTGATCGTCGTCATCGATGATAAGGATCGTATTCAACATCTTACTCCGGTATGGGCAGCATAATGACGAAAGTGGCGCCCATGTCTGGCGATGATTCAATCTCGATTTGACCGCCATGCTCCTCAATAATGCGATTGGCAATGGCAAGCCCCAGTCCGGTGCCCTCTTCCTTGGTGGAAAAAAAAGGCTGAAACACCTTTTCTCTGGTGAGTGAGGGTATGCCGGGGCCCGTATCACTGATCCGAATCACCGCCACCCGCTTCAGCGGCCGATAAAATGATTCGTCTTCTGAAATTGTGATTCGTCCCCCTTTACCCATGGCTTCACAGGCGTTCATCACCAGGTTGACCAGCACCTCCTTGATCTGTTCCGCATCCGCCAGGATCTCCGGCAGGGGATTCGTGCGAATGATTTCTATTTTAACATTGTACGATTTTAAGCGATGGCTCAGCAATTGAAGAGTGCGGTCGACGATGGTTGACGGACTGATTTTCTGCATTTCCAGCTTGGGACGGCGGGAAAATTCGAGGAAATTCTGAATAATCGTATCAATGTGGCGAATTTCTTCGGAAATGACTTGCAAATCATCTTTCTGGATATCGGATAATTCGAGTGACCGTTCCAGTGAGAACAGGCGCATTTTAACCGAGGTAAACGGGTTACGGATGCTATGCGCCATTCCGGCCGCAAGCTTTCCCACCAGCGCCAGCTTTTCAGTCTGCAGCAAGTGTTGGCGGCTTCTTTCGAGCTCCATCTGGGTATGATCAACATCCTCAATCAATCCCCGAACGCCCTGACTCAGTGCCGCAACCTCATCGCTGGCTGTGATTTCGCCTTCGGTATCGACCTCACGGGTGAGACTGCGGATAGGGGCTAGAATATTTTTTATCAAGACAAACAAAAGGAGCAGGCCCAGCAGAAATTCGGTGGCTATGCCGGTGATGGCGATGATTCTCAATTTTTGAGCCTGATCACGACTCCTCACTTCGGTTTGGCGTATGCGGTCGAGATGGATCTTTTTATAATTTTCACAAAGATCCAGAATTTTAAAAAAGTGTCTGCGTACCTGAGGATGCAGCTCAGCGCCGGCCTCCCGCTCGCCCAGCTCATAATGATGGATCACCTGATCCTTGACGGTGATATAAGCGAGATATTCGTTTTCAATCAGGTCAAGGGCCTGTTTTTGTTCCCTGGCTTTCGTGTGACGGCGCGCCTCCTGCATCCGTGTTTTGAATATCTGGCGGTACTCACCCAGCTGCCTGAGCCAGACCGGGTCGCCATCCATAAAATAATAAGAAACAAATCCCTTCTGATTGATCAGCGCGGTTTCCAGTGCTTCTGCCACTTTATAAGATGCAAGTTCCCGTTCAATGATAAGGGCCATATAACGATTCATTTGATACGTATACCATACCATGATGCCGCCCCCGGCCATGGTCACCGTGACCAATGCGGCCAGAATGATATAAATACGCGCCCTTAAGTGAATCGATTTCCACATGAATTCCCAGTTCCCAACTTAAAAGTAAAACAAGGTTCCCATTTCGCCTGCCATTTTAATGGCATATATGGATCGGTGTCAAATAAAACCCGATTCGGCGCTGCCGTTGATGGTCAATGGCGCAGGAGACATGACCGCTTCAATCTTCATATTCGGTTTCAGTATCGCATTTAAGAAAAATATAAAAGTTGCCAAAATGAGTTAAGAAATATTATAAACATCCTAAAATAGCGTACGCGTCATAGTTTGACTTATTAGTTGCCGGGTTAATATGAGAGAAGCAAACTAACCTGCCGATTAGGTATTAATACAATTCCGAACCAAGCGCTGGGCTTGACTGACCATGTATAATGGAATAGACAATATTTGATCAAAATACGACAATTCGTGCATTGAATATCGGATACCAAGCAGTGTTTTGG
>JAOZUU010000134.1 GCA_029938515.1 Desulfobacterales bacterium
CGGCGGTTGATGCGGACTGGGCCCTGTCGAAAGTAAAAGGGATCACGGCGGTTCCCACCTTTGTTCTCAATCAGGATCGGCTGGTCGGCGCCCAGTCCTACGAGGTGCTTGATAAACTGATGATCGCAAATCGGGTTGAAAAAAGAAATAATTCCTGAATCATGCGAATGCAGCAATTAGCCTCGAGTAAATGCCTGGCAGAACTTTGCCGAAACGGATGAGCCGTTACCTGTTTGATAATTTTGGCCTTTTTGATAAAAATGCCGGCTTGACAAAACAACCTCCCCATGGTATTTAATTTTCTACAGTTTGAATCAGACCCTGAAACAACCCGGACCTGATCGCCACATCATTGAGGGTATATCATGTTATTACTCTCCTCCAGCCTTCACACAACCTTAGTTTTTTACTTAATTCACTATCATAAAAGACCTTTATATCCTTTTCCCTTTTGCGAGATCAATTTATCTGAAGGAGGATGTGATGCATAGATTATTTTCTTCTGCTGGCATGAGCCTTATCGTGGTTTTACTGATCCCCGTCGGCGCCATCGCCGCGGCTTCCTATCAAGTTTCACCCACGGCGGACAACGACTGCAGCGACTTCCAATGCCAGTTGCAGCCGGCGTTAAGTGCATCGGCATCGGACGGGCAGGACAGCGAGGTTATTCTTTCCCAAGGCGGCTACAATGGTAATTTTGAGTACCTACCCGCAATCGGCGGCGATGGCCGGTTGAAAATACAGGGCGGCTGGAACAGTGGTTTCACCGCCCGTACCAGGGACCCCGCCAGTACAATCCTGGATGGAAACAACAATGGCATCGTACTGAAACTCAACGATGTCATCGTCAATGAGGGCGCGACCATAAAGGGCGGCGGCAGTCTCGAGATAGAAGGCATCACCCTGAGAAACGGCAATGCACCAGCCTATGGCGGAGGTCTTTTCGCTGCAACAGTGCCGCCTGGAAGCATCACGCTCAAAAGGAACATCTTCGAGAACAATACCTCTGCGGCGCTTGGCGGTGGCTGTATCGTCTTGTCCGCCGACGCGCTTCCTGGGAGCCGGGGTGGAAATGTCACTCTCGATTCGAACATCATCCGCAACAACAGGGCCACGGGGTACAGAGATGGCGGGGAAGTTGAACCGGGAGAAGGCGGTGGCTGCATGGTTTTTGCATCTAATACCACCATCATCGCCAACAACCTTGTTTACAATAACAGTGCCGGCATCGCGAATTCTTTTAATGGAACTGGCGGCGGTCTTTATATTGATCTGCTAAGTGGCAGCGTTTATATCGTCAACAACACTGTTTCCGGAAACCAGGTTAACTCCCTGGATGCAGGACCAAGCGGCAATGGCGGCGGCATCAATGTTTCGACAAACGATGAGTCCGGATGGGGCGGCGCCAACGTGTTTTTGTACAATAACATCGTATATGGCAACGTCGTGAAAAAGAACAACGCCGTATTCCCCGGCACAGCGTGGGATATTCACAATGCGGTTGCCGGCAGCGGCCCCCTGAAGGGATCGTTAACCATTGCCTATTCCGATTTTCAACACCTCAGAGGCCGAACCGGATCGGTAGCGCCGGTATTCAGCCACAACCTGAATATCGATCCGAAGTTCTCCACTTCCGGGTTCCTTTACCGGCTGACAGAAGCGTCGAAATGCATCGACGGGGGCAGTAATACCGCGCCTCACATGCCCAAAATTGATCTCGCCTGGGAAATGCGACCCCAGGACGGGGACCGCAACGGGACGGCTATTACAAACATGGGTGCTTACGAAAAAGTGATCAGAAAGGGCCTTCCGCTGCCGGCAACCCTTCTGCTTCTCGAATAGTGTTGGGCCAACCTTGAATTGTCTTGAAAAATATTAAACAATTCGGCGTCACAACGTTTAGCACTGGAAATTTTGCATTTGCCAAATGGGTTCTCCTTCAGCTCACTATAGCGAGCGAAAAATCACTCAATTAAGGGCTATCGTTCAATCCGGAATTTCGTGGTCCTCAGCATCGCCTCCTGAGCATACGAAAAAAGATTCTCAGTTGTCCTGGCACCGCTTTCCACGAGGCCGGCCAGTCCGAATTTAATTTTTAGCTCGATTCCGCTTGCACAGGCTGGATTTGTCTTGAGCAGTTCCTCCAGTCGTTTTCGGACAACCAGCGCTTTCGCGGTAGAGGTTTGGGGTAAAATCAGAACGAATGTGCTGGCATCCAGCCTTCCCAGGGTATCGCTTTTTCGGATCCCGCCGGAAATGGCATCGGAAAGCCCGCACAGCATGGGATCATTCACATCAAAACAGGTCAGGGACGAATCACCTTCTTCCTCTAATTTGATGAGGTAGAGGCTAAGATCCGTATGATATCGGCGAGACCGGTGGATTTCCTTGTCCAGACACGCCATCAATCCTTTTTGGTTACAAAGACCTGTCAAGTCATCAATGGAGCTGGACTCAAAAAGGCAATGGGAAGCATTTTCGATCCTGTCGCAAAGCACAGCCATCAGGTTGAAAAAAAACTTGTGAGCAATGGCCGGGTACAGCCATTGCATCCGTTGAATCATTTTAAGGTTTATCTGTAAAAGCTCGGATATTTTTCTGGCCTGTACCGTCGCTGATCGGGGTACGGCCCGTATAAGGCCCATCTCGCCCACCACATCACCGGCTTTCAGAGTCGTCAGGAGTTTCTGAAACCCTGGTTTCTGCTGCCCGTCTTGATCAATGGCATGATCCACCACATCCATTTCTCCGGATATCACGGCATACATGGAATCACTCTGTTCCCCCTTCTGGAATAGTATTTCGCCGGTCTCTATCTTTTTCAAAGCTCCGGCCATGCAGATGTAGTGAACCTGTGTTCGCGTCATCCCCTGAAAAAGAGGAATACCGTGACGGGGCTCCACCCCCATTTTCAATCGCACCAGGTCCCAGAGGGTCACCAACTCTACATGCATCATCAATGAGGGGAGCAAAATCATATCCCCCACCAGCGCTGCAAACATGGTGATTACGATCATCATCCCGAATACCGCTGTGGGAGTGAAGCCGGACAGGACCAGGATGGAAAACCCCGCACTGATGGTCAGGGTCGTGAAGATGATGGGCCGGCCGACCTGGTGGAGGGTTTTACTGAGAGCCTGCTCTCTGTCCAGGTCTTTGCGAAATTCTTCATTATAGCGTACCAGGTAATGGATCGTATCATCGACGGCCAGGCCGATGGCGATACTGGCAATCAGCCCGGTAACCATGGAGAGTTCGATATTGAACCATCCCATGAGCCCGAAAATGATAACGATGGGGAACAAATTGGTAGCCGCCGCAATAAAACCGACCTTGCTTGACAGGAAAAGGGCAAACATAATGCCGAAAACGAGAACAATCGTGATGGACAGACTCTTTATTTGTCCACCGGTAAGCAAGTGGCTGCTGGCGGATATGACGATTCCGAACCCGGTCACATCCCAGCCAAGGGACCCGGGAAACTCTTTTTGGACATGATCCATGATTTTTTCACGGGTTTCTAAAAATTGCCGTGAACTTGACAAATGGGTCAGGAGCAAAATGTTGGTACTGGAAAGCTCAGGGGTCATGAACCGGGTAAACATGTCTTCACCCAACATCGTTTTGTAATTATTCATCACCATTCGAAGTTCCCACTCTTCTTCGGGCAGGGCGTAGTATTTGGGATCGAAACTATTCGTGGCATAACGAACCAGTTTGAGGTAATCGGCAAAAGATACTGTTTTGTCTACACCCGGCAATTTTTCAAGAAATTCCTGGATGCGGGCAATATCGCCAATATGGCCGGGGTCTTCGAAATAATCCTTTTCGTTACCCACCATAACCAGGTTAATGGGGAAACTCCCGGAAAGATCACGATAGATGTCGTGAAAATTCCGATATACAGGGACATCCTCTTTGAAATACCCCAGAGGATTGGTCTCGACTTTAATCCGGAAAATGCCCAGGATACAAAAAACCACCAGGCCGCCGAGTACCGGCAGAACAATCATCTGTCGATTCAAATCGATGTGGATGATCCCGTTAATTACCCGGTCCATCCAGTTGAAGTTTCCGGATTTGTCGGAATGTTTTTTGCGGGGCAGCGGAATAACACACATCATGGCCGGCAGCAGCGTCAGAATGATGACCAGCAGGCTGAACATACCGAAGCAGGAAAAAACGGCAAATTCACGAATCGTGGGAATCCGGTTGACAAGTAAAGACCCAAGGCCAATCACGGTCGTAATCACCGCCAGAACAGTTGGAAAGCTGATGCCGCTATAGGTCTGTGCCACGACCTTCACCGCTGAGGAGCTGTGCAGACTGCGACGGATGTATTCAGACATGATGTGCAGACAGTAAGCTGTCCCCACGGCGACAAGAAAGACCGGAACGATCTGGGTCAGCATGGACAATGGTATCCCGACCCAGGCCATCAGGCCGAATGTCCATACCAGTGTGCAGATAACGCATATCAACGGCATGAAGAGCCCATGAAGATTTCTATATAAAAGCAAAAGAATAATGGAAATAATCAGAATCGTAACGGGCGGCAGGCGAAAAAAATCTCTTTTCGTGAGCTGAACAAGCGCCTGGGACACCAGGGGCATCCCGATCTGGTAAAGTGACAGATCCCGGGTTTGTTCGGCAATCAGGCTATTGACCGCCTGTATCACTGAATCAATATCGGCATCACTGGATAATACCAGGGTAAGAACCGTGGTTTTATAATCACTGGAAACGATATTTTTCCTGAAAAGATCAATGGGCGCAATAATTTCCGCAAACTTTTCAATGGGCCATTTTCCCGAGATATCAACGGACTTTTTTATCTCCGGAAGGCTGATTACCCTCCGGACCCCGCTTATCTTGGCAGCATTCTGTGAAAGGGACTCTATCTTGCGAAAGGTGATGGGTTCAAAAATATTTTCCGCCTTGATCACTACGCGGATGATTTCGTCCGAGCCGAAAATCTGCTTGAACTTATGGTGAACGGCGGTTTCAGGGAGATCTTCAATAATCAGATCATAGATGGATGTCTGAAAGGAAAGCCGTGGCATCTGCAGGGCAAAAAGAAGGGTTACGGCCCCAACGATCAGGATGACCGCCCAGGGATAACGGATGACCCTTTTAAAAAGCTCCTGAAAAGAAACCTGACGGATCACCTGTTTAAGCATGGGTTGCAACCGTTTGATTAATCCCAAGGTGACGGTACAAAAAGTACCGACTGGAAACAAATTTTATAGTAATCCATTTTCGGGAAGTCAATTCAAAAAGGCCAAAGAAGGTAAGATTGTTTAGGTCAGGCGATTATGACAGGTTGGCCATCAATTATATCAATGCCTGTAAAAAGAGCCCATCTATTAGGAGCTAACGTGAAAAAGGACCCAATCGTCAGGATCAAATGCTTCGTTCCAGATTAATGGTTTGGGAGGGACCAAATTGGTTCGCGCTAAAGAAATTTATCAGTTTAGAATCATTCCAGTCGACCAGGGTGTTTATTTTTTGAACGCCGAGACTTTTCAAGTGGCCAATAAATTCATTAATCAATTGCTCACCGATACGCTTATGCTGGTAATCGGGATCGACGCCGATGGTGTCCAGGGTCGCTTCTTCCTGAAAAATACCATACTCTCCCATAAAGAGTTCCCCCATTACGAACCCCACCACCGTTCCATTTTCTTCCTCCGCCACAAGTGACGTGGGTAGATAATCCTTAGATTTAAAAAGCTTGTCGAACTTCAATTCATAGTACTCTGGGCGGGAAGCCTTGAGTACTTTCTCATCTATCCCGACCACAGCGTCAAAATCGTCAGCTTTCATGAGCCTGATTTTAATGGTACTCGTGTTCATGGGGCCTCCTTTCCGTCGTTTGATCTTAGGACCTCGTTAAAAAATAACTCCACATCTTTGCTTGTTTTTTGGCAATCCGCCTGATAATTCGCAGGAATTGTTTGATTTACTTACGCCATATTCATCGCCACTAACTCGGCGATATCTTGTGTCTTGATTTCCTCTTCTTTTTCCAGTTCTTTCATGCCGTCTTCGATCATGGTCAAACAGAACGGGCAACCCACGGCCACATTCGCCACCTGTTTTCCGACGATTTCTTCGGCTCGTTCCAAATTGATTCGTTTGCCGATGGTCTCCTCCATCCACATTCCGCCCCCGCCTGCGCCACAACAAAAACTTTCGGAGCCATACCGGTCGAGCTCTTTGAGTCCCCAGTTTGATATGGACTTCAAAATCGATCGGGGTTGATCATACACCGAATTATATCGACCCAGATAGCAGGGATCGTGGTAGGTCAAAGATCCTTCCAATGTTCTTTTTAAGGCGATTTTCCCCTCTTTTACGATCTGATCGATGAACTCGGTATGATGGACCACTTGGTAATTGCCGCCCAGTTGCGGGTATTCATGCTTCAGCGTATTGAGACAATGGGGACACGCCGTGATGATTTTTTTAACCTTGTAATTGTTCAAGGTTTCGATGTTTTCCTGCGCCATCATCTGGTACAGCATTTCATTGCCGACGCGCCGGGCAAAGTCACCGGTGCATTTCTCTTCCACACCCAGGATAGCGAAGCTGATACCGGCTCTTTGCAGGATTTTGACCAGGCTGGTGGATACTTTTTTGGATCGGTCATCGAATGAACCGGCACAGCCAACCCAGAGTAAATAGTCGACATCGGAATCATCCGCCATCATTTTAACGTCCAGTCCGTCCGCCCAATCGGCGCGTTTGTCATACCCGATGCCCCAGGGATTGCCGTTGCGTTCGAGTCCTTTAAGGGCCGGGTTCAACTCTTTGGGGTAGGCTTCCGCCATCAACGTCTGCCCCTGTCTCATGGCGATGATGCGGGGAACATGTTCGATAGTCACCGGGCAGACTTCTTCACAGGCTCGGCAGGTCGTACAGGCCCAAAGCGTGTCTTCGGCGATCACGTCACCAACAAGCTGCTTTTTGCTGTTGAGCGCAGCTATCTGTTCGGATATCTGGGCTTTATTTTTATCAATTTGCCTGGAGTCGCCATCTGGCTTGATGGTGGCGGACAACTTCGCTCTTTTGATTATGTTGTCCGCATTATCTAATAATTCAGATTTCAATTTATCATTGAAATCATGCAGATTTAACGGTTTGTCAGTGATGTAAGTGGGGCAAACTTCTTTACAGCGACCACACTCGGTACAGGTGTAAAGATCCAGTCCCTGTTTCCAATTGAGCTGGTGGATGTGATTGATTCCCAGCGATTCGTCTTCCCAGGCCGCTTCATCTTCCAAATCCAAAAG
>JAOZUU010000135.1 GCA_029938515.1 Desulfobacterales bacterium
GTCATGGGGGCTGCGGTTGAGAAGATCCGTCAGGCCGATCTCTCCGGCCGTGGCGACTATTCGAGATTTGATTTCGGGGCGCGGCAACCCCAGGCTTTCCAGCCCAAAAGCGATCTCCCTCTCCACCGTGGCACTGAATAGCTGCGCTTCGGGATTTTGGAAAACCATGCCCACCTGGGTAAACAGATCTCCAATGGTTTTTGCGGTGGTCGGGATGCCGGCAATATCCACCGAACCTTTCATGCGCCCCCCGTAAAAATGGGGGATGAGGCCGTTAAAGGTTCGGCACAGGGTCGATTTTCCGCATCCGCTCCCTCCGCTGATCAGCAGGTATTCACCATGTTGGATAGTCAAATTCAGCTCTTTAAGAATCCACGGACCACCGGTTTTACGATAAGAATAGCTGAGCCGATCGACATTTATAACAGGCCGAGAATTCAAAGGATCCTTTGGGTTTTAAAATTCAATTATATCGCTTCGTTTCAACAAATTGAGGGCAAGTATGCCGAGGATTGAGCCCGCCACGGTACTGCCTAAAAAAGAGGGGATCAAGGCCAGAAGAGGAATCGCCTTTCCCATCAGTACCGGTGCTATGAACAGGGCACTGACGACCGGCGCGATCAACCCGGTACCGATCATTTCACCGGTGGCGCCAACGTAAATATTATGGCTGAGGCGAAAAAATATCCCGGATAGTAAAGCACCGATCATTCCGCCGGGGAAGGCTAAAAGCGTCCCCACGCCCATGGCATTGCGGAGGGTGCCGATCACCGCCGCGATGAGAGTGGCCCACCATGGGCCGAGGAGCACGGCACCAAGGACATTGACAAAATGCTGGGTAGGATTGATCTTGGCGATGCCGACCGGGAATGATGTGTACGGTGCCAACGCCACGCCAATGGCTGTTAAAATAACGGCATAGGCAACTTTTCGGGTATGCTGCATGTCGTTCCTTTTTTATTTCAACGCGGGTGGCATCCGCAAGCCTTCCCGAATGCCAGGGCGTTTCGAAGCGGATCTGCCGCCCGGGTAATAAAACTGATCACGGCAACTCCGTCGGCACCGGCTTGAAAGCAGGATTCCGCCGTGTCGGCGGTGATACCACCGATGGCCACCACGGGCAAGGGTGATACTTCAGCGACCCTAGCCAATCCCATCGGACCACGCACCGGCTTGGCATCCGGTTTGGTGCGGGTAGCAAAGGCCGGGCCGGTACCTATATAATCACAATCGGTCAAATCGCTTATTTGGAGTTCTTGTAGATTGGAGACGGACAGGCCGATGATCGCCTCGGTACCCAGGATTTGTCGGGCCAACCCGGGGGCGGTATCTTCCTGACCCAAATGGACACCGTCCGCGCCAAGGGCTTTGGCCAGGAGAACATGGTCGTTGATCAAAAACGGCACCTGATTTTGGCGGCATAGATCACCGATGGTTGCGGCCAGATGGTAATCATCCAGGGTAAATGACTTGTGCCGGTACTGAACGATGGTGGCACCGGCGGAAAGAGCGGTTCGAACCTGGTCCAGGGGGGCTAGGTTCGGGGCGTGATCGTCCGTGATAAAATAAAATTTGAGCGTCGTTTCTATTCTATTTTTCATCATTGTGAGCATATTTTTATTATCGCTGTTGAGCGTGAACCGCTCGCCGATTGATGAGATTAATAGAAATTGCGCCAAAAACGATTAACAAGCTGCCGATATAAAATCGTCCCCCCACCGTTTCATTTAAAAACAAGATCCCGATGATCGCAATGAAAATCACTTCGCTGGTCATGAAAAGACCGCCTTCCCAGCTTTTACAATAACGAAACCCATGGGTCATCAGCAGTTGTGCAGATATCGAAGTAAACAGAATTCCACCGATAATCAGCCATTCGGACCCTCCCCGTGGCATCCGGGGTGCGGATAGAAACGGTCCCAGGGAGATAATGGCGCCGATAAGGCAAAAATAAAAATAGATAATTACCGAACCGTGATTCTCCCGGAGTTTTTTAATAATGGAAATCGTCAGGCCGGCCAATATAGCGCCAATCACCGCCATTATCTGTCCAGGCAGGGTCCCCTCAAGTTTAAAGTCTAAAATGATCGCCACACCACCCAATGCCGCCAGAGTGCAAAAAATTTCAGCAACCGTGATTCGTTCTCCGAATAACAGGGGTGAAAAGAGAGCGGCAAAGGCCGGGAAGCTGTAAAACAGAACCATGGCCGTGGATAGAGGTATGCGGCGGATGGCGATGACTACGGATAAAAATGCCAGGGAACCCAGCACCCCGCGGATCAGCATCAACTTCGGATTATGTGGCCTGAACAGATTGGCGCTGCGGCCAAAGAGAATCAGAAGAATGATAACGCCACCGACAAATCGATAAAAAGCAATATCCCAAACACGATATTCGGGCCCCAGTATTTTTATGAACAGCCCTAAAACAGCAAATAATAAAGCCGCGGTCAGCATTAAAGCCGCGGCCCATACCTTTTGACGCCGAATACCCGGATGGGTTAAAGCGGTTTCTGTGATGATGTCGCTCATTAGATTCAGGCACCGGTTATCAGATTATTAGGATCCGTGGTCGCTTGACGAACAGGTTTTCGATGATAGAATAACGCATCGTAACGGATGATGGCCAAAATAGCTTATGTTCGTTCACAAAACAATCATATATAGATACCACGGGAAAAATCATTGATGAAATCTTCGGCGACCCAGAAAATTCAGCAGTTTTACGGCCAGTTTCAGGGAGACGACACCGTGCTCATCGTGATTGTTGCCGATCCCGATGCCATGGCCAGTGCCATGGCGGTTAAGCGGTTGCTTTGGCGAAAAGTGACCAGTGTCGATATCGCCAGCGTGAATGAAGTGGATCGTCCCGATAACCTGGCGATGATCCAGCGACTGGGAATTAAGCTTCAACAGTTCAGTGGCTTGAACCTGACCGCATATTCTAAATTCGTCATTGTCGACTCTCAACCGAATCATCATCCGGCTTTCGCCCGGTTCGAGCCTGACGTGATCATTGATCATCATCCCGATACCGGTGTACAGGCGGATGTAACCGATATCCGGCCCCAGTATGGGGCCGCGGCCACGATTATGACCGAATATTTGCGTGCCGCCCGAATCAAACCATCGACCAAACTGGCATCCGGTCTGTTATACGCCATCAAGACGGACACCCGAAACTTCGAACGGCAGACCCTCATTGAAGATGTCCGCGCATTCCAGTATCTATTTCGCTTTGCTAATAAGCACTTGGTCAATAAAATTGAACGCGAGGAAATCAACCTTGCCTATTTGAAATATTACCGGCGGGCGATTGAAAGAAAACGCAAACGGAAAGACTGGATGTTCGTCCATTTGGGCGCCGTTGAAACACCGGATGTATGCGTGCTCATTGCCGAATTTTTTATGCGGGTCAGGTCGGTTAATTGGAGTATTGTTTCGGGAATCGACGACCAGATGTTGGTGGTGGTTTTTCGTAATGATGGTTTGCGGAAGAATGCCGGTCGTGTCGCTAAACTCAGTTTCGGGCAACTGGGTTCCGCCGGGGGGCATAAGAGCATGGCCCGGGCGGAAGTCAATCTGGCCGATTTAAAGCCCCTGGTGGCCTGCCGGGACGATGAAAAAATGGGCCAATGGATCATTCGTCAGATTCAAACCCGATTGCGTAATCGAAGGTAAAACCATGGTATATTACCCCGTCAATCTAAATATTACCGGTCAACCGTGCCTGGTGATTGGCGCGGGTGCTGTCGGCACTCGCAAGGTAAACGGCTTGCTGGCCTGTGGGGCCAAAGTCGCCGTGATCAGTATTGCGGCCGGGCCCCGTGTTCGGGAGCTTGCCCATGATGGGATTATTTCCTATCACGACAGAGCCTATCGCCCGGATGACCTGGAAGATGTTTTCCTTGTTATCGGGGCCACGAACGACCATACACTCAACCGACGTATTTACAAGGATGCCCGGAAACGGAAAATCCTTTGTAATATCGCCGACCAGCCGGCATTCTGCAATTTTATTCTTCCCGCCGTGGTTCGTCGGGGAGACCTGGTTATATCCGTATCGACTTCCGGACAAAGTCCGGCTTTTGCCAAGAAGCTGCGTCGGGAACTCGAGGCCGTCTATGGTGAGGAATATGCCGAATTTCTTGAGTTGATGGGAGCTATTCGGAAAAAACTTCTGGCCACGGACCATGCGCCGGAAGCCCATAAACCCCTGTTTAATGCACTTATCGAGGGTGGATTGGTAGAGATGATTCGCGACGGTCGCAACAAGGAAATGGATACACTGTTAGTCAAAGTGCTTGGGGCCGGGTACGATCGAAAAACTTTAATGGCAGAGGTAGAGGCATAGGCTCTAGGTTGTTATCATCCTGGGGGAATGAAGAAATGAACGTCGAACACCGAACGTCCAACATCCAACGTCGAATAAAAAAATACCCAATACCGAACATTCAATGTTCAATGGTCATCTCTTGGACCTTATAATAAGGAACAGCACATGGAAACATTGGTTGTTATTACCTGTGGTTTCTATTTTCTGAGTACGGCAGGATATTTATTTTACCTGATTTTTCAAAAGGATTTTCTTCAGCGGGCCGGGTTTGGTCTGTTGTTGGCCGGATTTGCTGTCCATACGGTGGTTTTGGGTACTGGCTGGTATCAGAGCGGTCATATCCCGGTGCGTAATCTTTATGAAACTTTACTGATGGCCGGATGGGCCACCGCCGGTATTTTTCTGGCCTTCAGCCACCGGTTTAACCTGAAAATTTTCGGAATTTATGCAGCTCCTTTGATCACTTTGATCATGCTGGTCGCCACTCAAGTGCCCCGGGTCCCAGTTCAGGCCAAGCCCATCTTTGATAATTTCTGGCTGGTGATACATATATTGACGATTTTTCTCGGTGAAGCCGCGCTGGCACTGGCCTGTGGGGCCGGTGTTTTTTACCTTCTCCAGGAGCGAGCCATTAAAACCAAACATCACGGATTTTTTTATAAACGCCTGCCGTCTTTAGAGCTGCTTGATGGTGTGGGCTATACCTGTCTGATCGCAGGTTTTACCCTGATGACTTTTGGGCTCATTACCGGAATCATCTATGCAAAATCGGTATGGGGGCGTTTTTGGAGCTGGGATCCCAAAGAGGTATGGGCCGGCATTACATGGTTGCTCTATGCCGTTCTGCTCCATGAACGCTTAACGGTCGGGTGGCGGGGTCGGCGATCGGCCATCCTGGCGATCATCGGATTCGCAATTGTGCTGTTTACCTTTTTCGGCGTTAATTTTTTTCTTAAAGGACATCATGGCATTTTTACCCGGTTTTAATAAATAGGGACTCATTCATCGTTACCATGCAACATATTATCCTCATCGGTCTGAGCCATAAAACCGCCCCGGTCGAACTTCGGGAATGTATCGCCCTGACTATGGAAGAAACCGTCGATACACTGGCAGGCTTTCGTTCACATCCCGATGTGAATGAATCAATTGTTTTTTCCACCTGTAACCGGGTGGAGATTCTCATGGCGGCTCAAAACAGTGAAAATGCTGTCCAGACCGCCAAAACTTTTCTGGCTCAGTCAAAACGGATCCCTGTCGAACAGTTCGAGGATGCGCTTTACATTCACCATGATGAAGACGCTATCCGGCATATCTTTCGAGTGACATCGAGCCTCGATTCCATGATGGTGGGCGAACCGCAAATTCTGGGGCAGATCAAGGACGCCTATCTGGTTGCCACCCGGCAAAAAACATCCGGACCCTTGCTGAACCGGTTGCTTCACCGGGCATTTTCCGTCGCCAAGCGGATTCGTACCGAAACCGGTATCGGCGACCATGCGGTTTCCATCAGCTACGCAGCCATCGAACTTGGTCGTAAAATTTTCGGATCACTTAAAGAAAAAAAAGTGCTGCTGATCGGTGCCGGCGAGATGGCCGAGCTCGCCGTGGAACATCTCATGGGCCAGCAAGTTGGAGAGATAATAGTCACCAATCGAACCTTTGAGCGGGGTTTTGCCCTGGCCAGACGTTTTAGCGGACGCGCAATCCATTTTGATGAGTGTGTCGCTCAGCTGAAATCCGTTGACGTCATCATCAGTTCCACCGGTGCGACCGGATATGTTATCAACCGGGACCAGGTAAAACAGTCCTTGCGTAGCCGACGCAATCGCCCCTTGTTTTTCATTGACATCGCCGTTCCCCGCGATATCGACCCCAGAATTAACCGCCTTTCCAACACCTACGTGTACGATATTGATGACTTACAGACCATAGTGGAGGAAAACATTAAAGACCGGGGGCAGGAAGCGGCCAAAGGGGAACGGATCGTCGAAGAAGCGACCGTGAAATTCCAGCAATGGCATGAGACCCTCAAGGTTGTCCCGACGATCGTGGCATTACGGAAAAAAGTCGAAACGATCATCGACGGCGAGATCAAACACACCCTCGCTTCTTTAAACGGTCTTTCAAGCGATGAACGACAGGCATTGGAACGGATGAAATCCGCCCTGGTGAAAAAAGTGCTTCATCATCCCACCATTTTCCTGAAAAAAAACGGTTGCCGGGAAGACCGAACCCTCTATCTTGACGTCACCCGTAAATTGTTTGATCTGGATAAATAGGCTGGTTCCGAATTTAGCTTTACATCTGATAGCAAGTAATATATGATCAAAAATTAAAATTAAACTGAGGCCTTTGAAAAATGTCAATTTTTGTTCAAGTTCAAGGCAGACGAAAAATTTAACCGCAGGAATATATCGGATATTTCGAGGATTAAATTTTGAGTATGACGCCGAAATTGGGCAAAAAGGGGCGTTTTTCAAAGGCCTCAAACTGAAGGGCCTTTTTGAAGGGGTAACCCCATGAAGAAGAAAGATGTCGAATATTTTAGAAAATTATTAAATGACCGGTTAGAAGAGCTTTTAAGCCGTGGCGATGATACCGTTTCCGGCATGACCGTACCCAAGGAAAATTTTCCGGACCCCACGGACCGGGCGACTTTGGAAACGGACCGGAACTTCATGTTGCGGATTCGTGACCGGGAACATAAATTGATAAAAAAAGTCAAAAAGGCTTTGGTCCGAATAGACAACGAGACCTTTGGTACCTGTGAAAGTTGCGGAGAGCCGATTACCATCAAACGACTGAAGGCACGGCCGGTAACCACCCAGTGTATTGAATGCAAAACCAAGGAAGAAGCAAAAGAAAAAGCGCTTGGGCTCTAGCAACCGCCGGTATCTGGG
>JAOZUU010000136.1 GCA_029938515.1 Desulfobacterales bacterium
ATCTGTTCTTTTTTTTCCTTTTCGGCCAATCGCTTTTCGGCCCGTTCCATGGCCGCCTGGGCGCGTTGAACATCTATGCCCTCACGCCTTTCCGCCGACTCGGCTAAAATCGTCACCTTATCGGGCAGGGCCTCGGCAAAACCACCGGAAACAAACAGGTACCTTTCTTTCCCGGCCGTATCGGTATACCGAACGATGCCGGTTTTCACGGTTGTCAGAAAAGGGGTATGCCCGATCAGCACGCCGAACTCGCCCAGCACACCCGGTGCCACCACGGTCTGGACTTCTTCATTGACCACGGCCTTCTCGGGGGTTACCACTTCCAGTAGAATATTTTCCGCCATTTGTCGCCCCTTTACGATTCCGCCGTTTCCGTCTCTTTGGCCGCTTCAATCACCTCTGCGATACTGCCCTTCATGTAAAAAGCCTGTTCGGGAATATCGTCATGTTTGCCCTCACAGATTTCCTTAAAGCCGCTAACCGTATCTTCGAGTTTTACATAAGAGCCGGGGGTATTCGTGAAAACCTCGGCCACGTGAAATGGCTGTGACAGAAAGCGCTGAATTTTCCGTGCGCGGCTCACCGTGATTTTGTCCTCGTCGGCCAGCTCATCGATACCCAGAATGGCTATGATATCCTGCAGTTCGGTATATTTCTGAAGAATTTGCTGCACCTCCCGGGCGACCTGGTAGTGCTCATCACCGATATAGGCGGCATCCAGAATGCGAGAGGTCGAATCCAGAGGATCCACGGAAGGGTAGATACCCAATTCGACCAGTTTCCGCGAAAGGACCACGGTACCGTCCAAGTGAGCAAACGTCGTTGCCGGCGCCGGGTCGGTCAAGTCGTCAGCCGGCACATAAACGCACTGCACGGCGGTAATCGAGCCCTTGTCCGTGGAGGTAATGCGCTCCTGCAATTCACCCAGGTCAACGGCCAGGGTGGGCTGGTAACCAACGGCCGAGGGCATTCGTCCCAGAAGGGCGGAAACCTCGGATCCGGCCTGGGTAAAACGGAAAATATTGTCAATGAAGATGAGAACATCCTGTCCTTCTTCATCCCGGTAATATTCAGCCGCCGTCAGCGCCGAAAGGGCCACCCGGGCTCTTGCTCCGGGGGGCTCGGTCATCTGCCCGTAAATCAGTGCGGCCTTGGGAAGTACGCCGGCGTCCTTCATTTCATGATACAGGTCGTTGCCCTCACGGGTGCGTTCCCCGACCCCGGCGAAAACCGAAATACCGCCGTGCTGCATGGCGATATTATGAACCATTTCCATCATGATAACGGTTTTGCCGACACCGGCGCCGCCGAACAGACCCATTTTTCCGCCACGTGGAAAGGGAACCAGCAGGTCAATCACCTTAATGCCGGTTTCAAGTACACGTACAGACGTATCCTGCTCGGTAAATTTGGGAGCTTCACGATGAATGGGAAGCATTTTCTCCTGACTGACGGGACCGAGACCATCCACCGGCCGACCCACAACATTGAGAATACGTCCCAGGCCAGCTTCGCCGACGGGCATCATGATCATATTGCCGGTATCCTTTACCGCCTGTCCTCTCGTCAGACCATCGGTGACATCCATGGCGATCGTTCTAACGACGTTGTCTCCCAGATGTTGTGCGACCTCAACCACCAGGTTATCCGCCTCGTCGCTAATGGTAGGATTGCTGATCGTCAGGGCGGTATAGATTGTGGGCAGGTTTCCCTGCTCAAATTCTATGTCGACGACAGGCCCCATCACCTGAGTAATTTTCCCAATGTTCTCTCCCATCTAAAAACCTCCTAAATATGAAATCCGGTATTTATTTTTTATCCTCTGAGTGCTTCGGCACCACCGACGATGTCCATCAACTCTGCCGTAATTGATGCCTGCCGGGCCTTGTTGTAGGCCAGGGTCAAATTTTCGATCATATCATTACAAGCCTGAGTGGCATTGTCCATGGCGGCCATCCGGGCGGCATGCTCGCTGGTGGACGTTTCCAGCAAGGCGCTGAACAAGGTAACATGCACACTGCGCGGCAGCAACTCCCCTAATAGGTCTTGGGCCGAAGGCTCACAAATGTGTTCGGCCAGATACCCACCCTCTTCGTCCTCGGTGTTGTCCCCGGTTGCATCAGAGAGGGTTTTTTCAAGGGGGGGGATGGGAATCAGTTGTTTCAGGGTGGGGACCTGTTTGCCCACGCTGAAAAATTCGGAATAAATCACATAAACTTCGTCATAGGCTTCGTCCAGGTAGCCTTCTACCATTTTGCGCCCGGCAGTGGCCGCCACATTGAACCCAAAAGTGGTGCCAACGACGCCGATATATTCGTCGACGATCGTCTGGCCGTTTTTTCGGCTCCAATCACGCCCTTTTTTTCCAAAGTTTGAGAAGGATATTTCAACGCCATCACCCGCCCTTTCCTCTACAAATGCTTGGGCCTTATGAATCAGATTGACATTGAACCCACCGCACAGACCCCGGTCCGAGGTACACAATACGACGTGAATTTTCTTTACTTCTTCACGCGGTACCAACAAGGGACTGGCTTCATCTCCGGATTTCTCGGCCAGGCTCCCCAAAACTTCCGTAAATTTAGCGGCATAGGGGCGAAAATTCTCCATGCTGACCTGGGCGCCTCTCAATCTCGAGGTAGCCACCATATTCATGGCCTTGGTGATCTGCTGGGTTTTCTTCACCCCAGAAATTTTATTCTGAACATCTTTTAAGCTTGGCATAAAATCAGCCCTTATTTATTCTGTTGCCGGTGTTGTGGTCGCCCTTCGCGCGACTTGATCTCGAATTCGCACCACTGCACACGCACATTAAGGTATTATTTTATGGTATCCTTAAATTCATCGCCGTAAGCCGCTAATGCCTCGGCCATGACCTTGTCCAGGTCATCTGAAATGGCTTCTTTTTCCTTAAGTTCAGAAAAAATCTGCGGGAATCGATCTTCGATGAAAGTGTACAGCCCGGCCTCATATTTGGCCAGAACATTGACCGGATACTCATCCAGGTAGCCCTTGGTGCCGGCATACAGGATGGTGACCTGTTTTTCCATCGACAGGGGCTGATATTGCGGCTGTTTGAGGATCTCGACCATCCTTTCACCCCGGGTCAGCTGCTTTTGGGTAGCGGCATCCAGGTCGCTTCCAAAGGCGGCAAATGCTTCCAGCTCGCGGAATTGGGCCAGATCCAGACGCAGGGTCCCCGCGACCTGTTTCATGGCCTTGACCTGGGCGGCACCCCCGACCCTGGAAACCGAGAGCCCGACATTGATAGAGGGCCGGACACCGGCAAAAAACAGAGCGGGTTCCAGATAAATCTGCCCGTCGGTAATCGAAATCACGTTGGTGGGGATATAGGCAGACACGTCTCCGGCCTGGGTTTCAATGATCGGCAGGGCCGTCAGGGACCCGGCACCCAGCTCGTCATTCAATTTAGCAGCCCGTTCAAGCAGACGGGAGTGGTTATAAAAAATATCCCCGGGATAGGCTTCACGTCCGGGCGGGCGTCTCAACAACAGGGAAACCTGCCGGTAGGCGGCGGCCTGTTTGGAAAGATCGTCGTAAATAATCAGGGCATGCTGACCCTTGTCGCGGAAGTATTCGCCCATGGCGCATCCCGCGTAAGGGGCGACATATTGCAGGGTGGCCGGGTCGCTGGCGCAGGCGGCCACGATGGTGGTATACTCCATGGCACCGTGTTTTTCCAGCACGGCGTGCACCTGGGCCACGGTCGACTTTTTCTGCCCGCAGGCCACATAGATGCAGTAAATGTCCGAATCTTTCTGGGCCAGAATGGCGTCTACGGCACAGGCGGTTTTCCCGATCTGGCGGTCGCCGATGATCAGTTCGCGCTGGCCGCGCCCCACGGGTGTCATGGCATCAACGGCTTTAAGACCCGTATAGCAGGGCTCATGAACCCCCTTACGGGCGATAACGCCCGGAGCAACCCTTTCAACCCGGCTGGTTTCTTTGGTGTCTATGGGGCCTTTGCCATCAATGGGTTCGCCGACGGCGGAAACCACCCGACCCAGAATCGCCTCACCCACGGGGACTTCGGCGATATTGCCGGTTCGCTTGACCATATCGCCTTCCTTGATGTGGATATCCTCGCCCATAATGGCGCAGCCCACATTATCCTCTTCAAGGTTCAGCACCAGTCCCAGAATTCCTCCGGGGAATTCCACCAGTTCCATGGCCATGGCTTTTTCCAGGCCGTAAACCCTGGCGATTCCGTCACCTACCGACAAAACGACCCCGGTTTCGGACAGCTCCACCTTTTTGTCGTAATCCGTAATTTGTTCCTTGATAATCTGGCTTATCTCTTCCGCTTTAAGTTCCATCAGACACCCTCACCCCTTTTTAATGATTCTCGCATACCGAGCAGTTGTGTTTTTATACTTCCATCCAAGACCAGATCCCCGATGCGGGTAACAATTCCACCGATCAGGCCCGGATCTTGTTTTATTTCCAGAATAACCTCTTTTCCGGTTCGCCGGGACAGGCCCTTGCGAATTTTTTCAACGGCATCGGCCGACAGCTCGGTGGCTGATGTTACGGTCGCCCGGGCAACCCCTTTGAGTTCATCGGCCAGGTTCTGGTAAAACTCATCGATACTGTCGATAAAACCAATGCGCCCCTTATCGAACAACAATAACAAAAAAGACCGCATCACTTTGGACAACCCCAGCCGGTCAATCAGGGTTTCAAGAACCCCTTTCCGGGCCCCGGCATTATACAGGGGGTTGGTGATGGCCTGCTCAAGTGTTCGGTTTTGGGCGATCAAATTTGAAATACCAGTCAGTTCCGAGCGATAGGTCTCGGCCTCACCATCCTGCTTTCCGATCAACAACAATGCGTTGGCATAACGCCTGGCGATGGCTAAATTCTTCACGTTTCCACCACTTTCTTTAGGTAATCGTCCACCAAACTATCCTGATCCTCACCTGTAATTTTTTCCTTGATCAGATTTTCCGCTTTAACCAGGGCTTTTTCGAGCACATCCCGATGAAGTTTTTCCTTGGCCTGCTTAAACTCCGACTGAATATTCCGTTTGGCCTGGGCTTCGAGTTTCTCCGAGGCAGCCTCCGCTTCCTTTAAAATACGAACCTTGGCTTCCTCACCCTGTCGAATATATTCCGCCACGATATTCTCGGCTTCCTTATCGAGAGAGGCCAGTTTTTCATCATATTCAACCAGTTTGGCTTCGGCCGCTTTCTTTTTCTCCTCAAGCTCATCCAACTGGTTCTGTATCCCGCTGATGCGGTTATTCAAGGCCTGTTTCAAGGGCTTTCGCAAAAGAAAGACCAGGGCAATGGCCAGAACAAGAAAATTCATTACCCGGTAGGTATCCGTTGCCACCCATCCCTTAGTTCCATGGGGGGTTCCATGGGCATCGCCATGCCCGCCCTCGGCACCATCTCCGGTTTCGGATGAACTCAACGCTGGCACAACAAAACAAAATAATAAGGCCGCGATGATCACCACCATCCACGACCCTGTCTTTATCCAACGCTTTTTTGATTTGAAACGAAAAGACATCATGATACCGCCCTTCCCAGGATTTTTTCCCCAATGGATCCTGCGAATCCATTAATCTCTTTTTCCAACTCCGCTTGTACTTTCTGAGCGTCACTGGCGATTTCTTCCTTGATTTTCGCCATTTCGGCCTGGGCCCTGGCGTTGATCTTCTCGATGATGGCCCGCTCCTCTTCCTTGGCGTCCTGGAGGAAAGTTTCCTTCTCCTTGAGCCCTTTGGCACGCGCACTGCGAAGGCCGGAATTGTAGTCCGCATCCTTCTGGACGGACGCATCGGCACAGGTCTCGATGCGCTGATCGTACGCGTCTATTTTTTCGGCGCGCTGATGCAGGATCTTCCGAATCGGTTTGTAAACAACAATGTTTAGTATCCAGACCAGGAAGAGAAAGTTGGCGATCTGGATGAACACCGAGTAGTCAATTTTAATCATCGGCATTCCTTTCTGAATGTGGTTGGGGAAACAATCATTTTTCGGCGCTCTATAACATCGGTTAGTTCGAATTGTCAAAGGTTTTTTTAACTAGATATTTCCGTCAATCGCCTAATCATTAACATTACTGATATAACCATCCGGTTTTACATCCTTTCATACAGTTTCAGCGATACATTCAATCTCCACCAAAGCGTCTATGGGCAGACCGGCAACCGCTGTCACTGCCCGGATGGACCGATGACCGTTAAAAAAAGAGCGAGACGATACCACAAACCGTCAATCTTCAATCGTCGATTTGGTTTCGACTTTGCTGGATATATGATGTAATGGCCTGTCATTCCTCTCACATAAAATCAAAATGATACGACTCGAAACGGTTATTCTGACCTTGACACCTATCCGCGGGTTGCTTATGACCTTCTTCATGTCTTTATATATAATATTGAACAGATGGGTAAACCGGTTTACCAAAAGAGCGATCGGCGTATTAACGCTGTTTCTCTTGGTGGGCCTATCGAGCGCTGCCGGTCAGGCGAAAACAATCTCCTTACCGATCACCATCGATTACCCGCTTTTACAAACCCTGACGGTTCAATCGGCCTTCAACGGACCGAACCATACGGCCCGGCTGCTGGAAACCGAAGATGGCTGCACTGCCGTGACGATCTCTAATCCCCGTTGGGCTGAAAAAAATGGTCTGGTGCGCTTCGAGGCTTATGTTGATTTAGAGGCCGGCAAATCTTTCAATGACAGTTGTCTCCTGCCGATTGCCTGGCAGGGATATGTGGTATCGTTCCAACAGCCGGAAATCGATCCTGCAAGCTGGCAATTGTCGTTTAAACCCGTCGATATCAAAATTTATGACCGCCATCGCCAACCGGCCAAAATTCCCGGCATCATTTCGCAACTGATGACGTCATGGGTATATCCGTATTTAAGCCAGATTCGCATCGACCTGGCCCCGCCGGTGGATGATCTCAAACAAATCCTTTTACCGATGTTTCCAGACCCGTATCAACAGTCCGCCCAAAAGATCCTGGACAGTATGCGTCCGGGGGGTATGTTGGTGGAATCCAGCCATGTTCGTGTCAATATCCTTGTTGATGCAGAAATCTCCGACAAAAATAATACGGATTACCCGGCGACTGCGCCCCTTTCTAAAAATGAACTGGATCGATTTATCGAGGTCTGGGAAACTTGGGACGCTTTGCTGGTACACATGATATTATCCCTGTCCGGAAAGTCGCTCTCCGAAGACGAGCAACAGATCC
>JAOZUU010000137.1 GCA_029938515.1 Desulfobacterales bacterium
CAAAATATACATAACGCAATAACGAGACACATGGGTATGCTGCCCGTTCTTCTGGCAGCGGTGATCGCTCTTGTCCTGGCAGTTTCCGTTCCGGCAGCTTGGGCCAAACGGGATGTAATCGAGTACGATGAAGCGGAAATTTTCTTCGAGCTCAATGATACTGATGGGGACTTGGGCATTCACGCTCTGATCGATGGAGACGCCTGGAGATATCTAAGGATTGTGGATCCAAGACACCGTCAAATGCTCAATATTATAGTTAAAGGACATTTGCGTAAGCAGGGCCTTACCGAGATATTTTTTGAGAGTGCCGAACCGACGTTCGACGAGCTGGATCCCAAAGACTTCTTCAATCGATTCCCGGAAGGAGAGTATAAGATTAAAGGCAAAACGCTTAATAGAGATAAGGTGGTGAGCGAGGTGGAGCTCACGCATGTGATGCCGGCTCCGCCTGAACCTACGGTTAACGGATGGCCGATGGCGGAGAATTGTGACGAGGACGCAACGGTGGTGAGGAGCCTTCCTGTCACCATAGAATGGCCCGAGGTTACGTGGTCACACCCCGACTCCTATGGTGGTGGTGCCGGGGTACAACCTCCAATCCCCGTTACGATTCATAACTACGAGGTCGTCCTCGAAATAGAGTTAGGGGAGGAGTTCACATCGGTGCTTAGCGTCATTCTTCCGCCCGATGTGACGTCATTTACGGTTCCTGAAGAGTTTATTTCTTTAGGAGATGAGTTCAAATACGAAGTGCTGGCAAGAGAAGAAAGCTTTAACCAGACAGCGGTTGAAAGCTGCTTCGTATTAGAATTACCATAAGAATAGCACCCCAACGCAACCTGCGTAGAATCCGTGGGCCCCATTCGCATCGTGCATCAGATCCGTGGTCGAGGCGAATGGAGTCCCACCGATTGCGTGCCTTCGATGTGATGATCATGGCACCGCCCGTGGAAGCTTTGAAGCCTGCTGTGCAAAAATTGGCTAAAGCTGCCATTCGGCAGGGCACAATCCAGTGATATGATAGGGCTGTTTCGTATAACTTATCAAAATTCACGCATTTATACCGGATATTTTTATGTCTTTTCTATTTAAAATAATCGTTATTTTCGTTGTAACAGTATTCTCTCTTTTTATCGGGGGATGGATCGCCACCCGTATCATAAAAATGGAAATGCGGATATCCGGGAGACGGCCGCCGATTTGATCGAGGAAATCGAAGAAGATGAAAATGAGACTGAATGATCTGGCCTACTTTTAAATAAAACCGATTTGCTTTAAGTTCCGCTTCATGCGAGAATAGGGTCATGAATTCATCCCAGGAAACAGCGGATCGGGATCACCGTAAACTCTCACACCTCCGCTGGGCCATCGGCACGCCATATTTTGTCCAGGGTACTAAAAATTTAACGGAAATTCCTATCCTGTTTTTCATCAAGTTTCAGCTTGGCATGGACGATGCCGGCGGGCAGTTGTTCGACGCGTTAAGAAGCATTGGATGGATGCTAAAGCCCATTTGGGGCTACATTTCCGATCAGTTTGCATTGTTCGGCTATCATCGCAAATCCTGGTATGTATTGATGGCCTGTCTGGCGGTGGTATTCTGGTTTGTGGCTGCTGTTTTATCTTATCTGGGAATCACCATCCCATTGGTTTACTTCATTGTTTTCAATCTTGCGTTTACAACCTACGCGTTTGTGGACGTTGTGACGGATGCCATCATGGTAACCGAGGGCCAGCGTCTGAAACGGGTCGGATCTTTTGTCAATTTTCAATGGTTGATCCTGTCTATTGCCAACGCGGGTGCTTTGTTTTTGGGCGGCTGGTTGCAGACCAACATTGAGGCCGGGTCGGTGGAGCCATGGGTGGTTTTCTTTCTGGCTGGAATTCCACCGTTGTTCACGGCTCTGGTCGGTATTCGGTATATTCCTGAAAAAAAGCAGCCCGGGCCGCACAAGCACGCAAAGAAATCAGAATCATCAACGAGTCTCAACCGCACCTGGCCTTATATCAGATCCGTTCCGGGTCGTCTGAACCGTTTTCGCAAAAACAACCACACTTTATGGCTACTGATGCTTTTCATCTTTTTCTGGAAGTTCAGCCCATCGGTTGGATACATCGAGCGAAGCTACCTGATCGATGAACGGGGATTTACAGGACAGATTTTCGGAATCATTCTATCAATCGGCGGCATTACATTTTTTTTCTCGATTCTCTCTTATCGTTGGGTGGTGCGAATGTTTCCCCGCATCCAGTGGCACTATATCCTGTATGCCATGGTTGCCATCGCGGTTTTACACTTTCCCTTAAGCTTTTTTCTTTACCTGGAACCGGACCATCCATGGTGGCGATTTGTCTATTTTACACTGCCGGATGCCTTTAATCCATTGCCGGAATGGAACCGCTATCAGTGGTTCAAGCTGGTTAACGGGACGATTTTCAGTTTCGCGATGATTCCGGCTTTTCTGATCCCCCTGACGATAAACGGCCACGTCGTAAAGGTATCTCACGCGGCCATCGGGTATGCATTTTTGACCGCTTTGGCCAACACCACCAATATTGTCGAAGATGTTGTCGGGGCCGGGCTGTTCAAATTGTTTTCAATCCCATCGTTTGGCTGGCTGCATATTGTTTTTCAAGGCTCGATGTTCGACCTTGCCAATTCGCTGGACACGCGGACGCTCATTCTGGAGATGTTTATTTACATCAGCTTGTTTTTTACGCTTTTGACCATTCCATTTATTGAGTTGCTGAGAAGAGATCTGAAAAAACGGGACATTAAAATCGTTTTGAGCAAGGCTGATGATTAACGAATGAACAGAATACTTCACATCAGCCAGGTACTCTCCACCAAAAATAAATCGACCCCGAGAGATAATCCCACGGGGTCGATCTATCGAGGGTGAGGTAAAATAGCTCTAATGGAGGTAATGCCTTGAGCCATTCGTTTAATCTTATTAAGCAACAACCATGCCGGAACGAAACATCTGGCAATATTATTTTATCGCAATTTGACTTTTAGTCTGGATCAAGCCACATATTTTGCTTTGATCCCGTAACGTTTCAAGCGATTCCACACGGTCACCCGTGAAACGCCGAGGATTCGAGCCGCCTGGGATTGATTGCCGCCAGTCTGCTTTAAAGCATGCAACAGCTGAGTCTTCTTGACGTCTTCCCTGTTTGATGGTGCCAAGTTTATAACGGATTGGTTTTCAACGGTTTCATTGGTAATTCCAGGTGGCAGGTCCTTGGGTTGGATCATGTCTTCCCGGCAAGTAACAAAGGCGTACTCGAAGGCGCTCCTTAGCTCCCGGACATTGCCCGGCCAGGAATACTGCATCAGGGTTTCCATGGCCTCCTTGCTGATTCTTTGAATATTTTTAGCGCTTTTTAACTGAATCCGCCTGAAAAATGACTCAGCCAGGAGCGGTATATCCCCTGCTCGTTCTCTTAACGGGGGCACGTCAATGGGAATAACATTTATCCGATAGAATAAATCCTCCCTGAATTCACCCTTTTCCACCAGAGACTTAAGATCTCGATTGGTGGCCGTGATGATGCGCACGTCAATGGGAATGGTTCGGTTGGCGCCTACCCGTTCAATCACTTTTTCTTCCAGGACCCGCAGCAACTTGACCTGGGTGGTCAATGGTAAATCACCGATTTCATCCAGAAAAATATCACCGCCCCGGGCCGCTTCAAATCGGCCTTCACGACCCTGGTGGGCGCCGGTAAACGCACCTTTAACATGTCCGAACAATTCACTTTCCAACAGGTTTTCATTTAACGCGGCGCAATTGACTTTGACATACGGCTTGTCCTTGCGTTCGCCATTTTCATGGATGGCCCTGGCAATGAGCTCTTTTCCGGTACCGCTTGCTCCAAAAATAATAACGGGCGCATCGGAATGAACCGTATTGGTAATTAGATCAAAGACCAGTTGCATCTGGCTCGAAGCACCGATAATACCGCAAAATCGACTTTCCTCGCGCAGCTCCCGGCGAAACGCCTCGATTTGAGTATCCTTGGCAATCAGCTCGGATATATCTGTCAAGGTTTCCACGGCGCCAATGGTCTGACCCCGGGCATCTTTTAACAGGGAAGCATTTTTCAGTACATGGACAGACTCTCCATCGAATCGTTTAATCATGCATTGTCCCATCCTTAATGTCTGGGCGCGAAATAAGGAGCACCAATGCTTATCGGTCCCGTTCCGGGCGATTTCACAGGTTGTGCAATTTAGTATAACACAAGATTTTCCTATGATTTCAGCCTGATTGAATCCGGTAATCTTTTCGAAGGCCTTGTTAATGGAAACAATGGTGCCTTCTATATCCACAATCATGATGCCGTCCTGAATGGTATCCACCACCGTTTTCCAATAGGTGTTTAATTCTTGGGCCAATATCTACCCTCCTGTTAAATATTTAACAATTATTAAATATAACCCTTAACACTTGAACAGGTATTTAACAAGTAAAAAGATATCAACATAATGTGATTTCAATAAATAGGGACTAGAATATCATCCGACTCTCAATTTAGATCAGTTCGTATTTCTTTTAAAAAATAGTCTTTGATTTTGGCATCAACGTTGCAGTTAAGCCATATTGATTTTTTATTAATTTGGATCCATAAAATTTTCGGTGGGTCGTTGAAGAACAAAATTGATTATACATTGGACCTTCGGGATATAATCGCCCCGTTTACCCTTTTAAAAGTGACCCAGGCGCTTCGTGAGATGAAAACCGGCGAACACCTGGAAATTTTAGCGACCGATCAGGATACACGCAAGTACCTTTTCCAGGTATTGGATGCCACCGGCCATTATCGCATGGTCGAGATCAACGACAAGAGCGATTTATGCCGAATTCTTCTGGAGAAAAGAGAGACCGATTCATTAAAACCAATAATCCCAAAAAGTACTTTAACCATTCAACAAGGAGGCAACAATGAACGACATCGATCTAAGCACCATTGAAATTGGTAATTCCGTAGACGCCAGGGGAAGCGCCTGTCCGGGCCCCCTGCTGGAAGCAAAAAAAGGGGTCGGAAAAGTCAAGGTGGGTGAAATACTGGAAATTCTTTCCAACGATTCGGGAACCCGCACGGACATCCCCGCCTGGTCCAAGAAGGTGGGACACGAATATCTCGGCTTTCTGGAATCCGATGGCTATGACAAGCACTTCGTACGCAGGAATAAATAGGACGATTGCCCATGTCGAACGCGTCGAACACCTCAACGGACGGGAAAATCCTGATTCTGGCCACTGAAACCTGTGCATATCCTGGCGCTAACTCCGTGGGCCAAGCCCATTCGAGCTATCCGACCAACGCTTATATTATCAGGGTCAGGGCGCCGGCGCTATTTCCGGAACACTTCTATCTTGACTGTTTCAGGAAAGGTATCAGTGGCATTATCATCATGTCCTGTGGCGAAGAATGCCCGTACGATGGGGCCTACTCCGCCTTGGCCAAACGGCTTGACAGGGTATACAAGCTGATGAAGGAGCGTGGTCTGGAAATCCGCAGGCTCAGATTGACGGCCATTTGTACGGTATGTAATCGCGCCTTTTTAAAAGAAGTCAACGATATGAATACCCTGATCCAGGAACTCGGCCCGCCCAGAGAGGGCGAAAAGGAAGCGGCCTGAGCCTGAAATAAATAACCCATGCCGGGACGGTTTTATCTGAAAATGAACCGACCCGGTTTTTCCAGGAGAAAACATGGAAGCGAGTCGTGAATTGAATTTTGACACCCTTGTGATCGGCGGAGGAATTGCCGGTTTACAGGCGTCCCTTGATCTTGCCGACCAGGGTTTTACAGTGGCCATTGTGGAAAAAGACGCCACCATCGGCGGAAAGATGATCCGGCTATCCAAAGTGTTTCCCACGCTGGACTGTGCCAGCTGCATCACCACCCCCAAGATGGCATCGGCGGCCCATCACAAAAATATCACCCTGTTCACCTATTGCGATCTCAAATCACTGGACCGTGTATCGGGGCTTATCAGCGCAGCGGTAACGCAACGGCCCCGCTATGTCGATCCGGACAAATGCATTGGGTGTCGGCGTTGTGAATACGAATGCCCCGTCTATGTGGACGATGAGGAGCAGGGTGGCTTTGCGGCCCGCAAGGCGATTCGCATTCCCTTTTCCAACGTCATTCCCCAGCTGGCCGTGCTGGATGTGGAGAACTGCATGCTATGCGGGAAATGTGAAAAGGTCTGTCCAACCGACGCCATCGATTATTTTCAGGAGCCGGAAAATTTCACTATTACGACCAAAACAGCCATTTTGACAACCGGTTTTGATTTGACCCCGGTCGAGAACAAACAGCAGTACGGGATGGGTAAAATTCCCAACGTGATTGACTCGATGCAGATGGAACGGCTGCTGGCACCCCATGGGCCTTACAACCGGGTGTTACGGCCGTCAGATGGTATGGAGCCTGATTCGATTGCCTATGTGCAATGTGCCGGATCGAGGGACAAAAGCATGGGGGTTCCGTACTGCTCGCGGGTCTGCTGCATGTATGCCATCAAGCAGGCGATGCTATTGTCCGGCGCGTTAGCGCTGGCGGACATCACCATTTATTACATGGACATTCGGGCATTCGGCAAAGGCTACGAGCAATTTTATCAAAATGCCAAAGCCATGGGGATTGAGTTTGTAAAGGCCAAGGTGGCCACCCTCAGCGAGGGCGACAATGGCGGTGTAACGGTACGCTACGAACTACAAAACGGTGAAGGTGTCACCACCAGGGATCATGACATCGTCGTGCTGTCATTGGGCATGATCCCCGGCTGGAATCCGATGGGAGTATGTCCCGTCTCGGTAGCCGACGATCACTTTATCCATACCCCCCTTCCCAAACTAACCCCCACCATAACAGACATGGACGGTGTTTTTACCGCCGGTGCGGCTAGCGGTCCAAAAGATATCGTGGATACGATTAGTGAGGCGGGCGCCGCTGCCATGGAAGCTTCGAATTACTTGTTTAATTTGAAAAATGCCAGGAAAGCGGTGGCTTGAGACCGGCCGGTGAACGGGCAGAGGGGTGCAAGTCCCACATTAGATGATTAGGAGATGCTTAGAATGACCGAGGCTAAAAAAGAAAAGAATACCAGGGCTGAAAAAGAAAAGGTCGGCGTCTATATTTGTTACTGCGGCGGCAACATTTCCGATCACGTCGATGTGGAAAAGGTTCGGGACCGGATCGAAAAAATGCCGGG
>JAOZUU010000138.1:0-1867 GCA_029938515.1 Desulfobacterales bacterium
ATCTCGGTAAAAACTGATTCGGGAAGTGCATCCAGGCCGCAGTGATCTCTGCCATCTAAAATTCCATGCAGATGGATCATGTTGGTTCGGTGAGCCCATTGGCGATACTCGGATTGCCAGTCGATTCCCTGATCCAGCAGGTGCCCCACATCTATACAGACCGCCAGGTCGAAGGTTTCAATGATCGGACGGATCCATTCCAGAGGATAATTAAGATTTTCCACGGAGAGTGTTTTGCCGGGTATGCCGGCGAGGAGGAGCGCTTCAACGCTTTTTTCGAGCCGTTGCCGCCAGCGGTTTATTTTCGTTTGATCGGTGATGGCTGTATCAAGCGGCAGGTGGAGAATCCGGGCGGTGGGATTCAGGGGTTCGGTAAGCTCGACGGTTTGGATCATGATATCAACCGCACGCCGTCGGAGGTCCGCATGCGGACTCCCCAATGAAATGTCGATAGGTAAATGAATATTGTAAGTGAGATGGTATTCGTCTGCTAACGCCACCATTTGGTTTATATCTTCCGCGGAAGGAAAATCGCTTTCGCTGACACTGTCAAAAATAAGAATTTCGATTTCATCCAAATAAGAACCAAGCATCGCAATATTTGAAACCCAATGTTCCGGATAGATAAAAGATGGCGCACAGATTCGGAAAGGAAAGCGATTTCTATATGACTTGGGTAATCGGTCAAAAGGGTGTTTGGACGAAGCCATTTTTTCTCCACTATTCAAACGATCGCTCGATACGTGAAATCGATGACGATGACCATTCCCAACCATATCACCGACGATAACAACATCAAATCGCAGGCTCGCCGAATATCCATATCATCAACCTGGCCGAAGCGTTTGCCGATAAAGGGTTTTTCAACCCGTATCCCGCCGTAAATACCGGGGCCGTTTAATCGAACGGTCAGAGCCCCGGCAAAAGCAGCTTCAGGGTACCCGGCATTGGGGCTCGAATGGTTTGCTCCTTCAGTTAGAGCGGTAACGAATGTTCTGCGACCGGATCGTCCCAGCAGATGCGCGGCCAGGGAGATGACCGGCACTGCCAGTCGCGCCGGCAAAAAATTGGCGGCATCATCAATACGCGCCGCTACTTTGCCGAACTGGTAATATCGTTCGTTTTTATAACCGATCATGGAATCAAGGGTGTTGATCATTTTGTAGGCCATGGCCAGCGGCGCACCGCCAATGATTGCATAAAATAGAGGAGCGGCCACGCCGTCCACAAAATTTTCGGCCACGGTTTCCACCACCGCCCGGCGAATGCCGTTAAATCCAAGACGATTCGTATCACGCCCGACGATCAATCCCACCTGGGACCGGGCACCGGAAAGGTCTTTCTTCAATAGCTGATCGAGCACATCCCGTGCGGACCGGTCAAGTGATCTTGTTGATATACAAAGAAATATCAGTATTATATTTATTATTATCTCAAGTATTGGATGAATATATCCAGATAGATGAACCAGGCCGAGTGTCAACAGGTAAGTGGTGCTGACAAGCAAGATTGCCATCAATGCACCGCTATAAATTAACGGGATCGGCAGCCGTCGAAAGTCCGGCTCCAGTCTTTCAATGCCCCGGCCCATCCAACGGATGGGATGGGGCAGCCAGTATGGATCGCCTGCAAGAAGATCCAGAGTAAAAGCAGCGACCAAGGCTATAATGCAATAATCGATCATGGGCACCCTATTATTGGCAATTGAAAAGCGGTGATGGTCATCGGTCAATACGTGTTAATGAGTGGACGTGTCTTTATCAGCTGCGCTTATGCATGGCAAGAATATTACCTGATCTGAACGGTCCACCTTCAGCGATCAGATTATAATAACAACAGGTTATCGATATCGTAGGGGCGAACCTTG
>JAOZUU010000138.1:1967-7215 GCA_029938515.1 Desulfobacterales bacterium
TCAGCGATCAGATTATAATAACAACAGGTTATCGATATCGTAGGGGCGAACCTTGTGTTCGCCCCCTATAATTGCTATTGAACACACCGATATGAAATAGCAGCTCGGGACATAATTGATGGCGTTGTAAAAAGCGTGAGAGAATCCCATGGGAATCACCATTGTTCAAAAAAGTGATCTGAACGAAAAAAAAAAGAATTCCACCATTGCGCTGGTCCTGTCCGGCGGTGCGATCACCGGCGGCGCATTTAAACTGGGTGGTTTGCAGGCCTTAAACGGATTTATGCTCAACCGGAATATTGTCGATTTCGATATGTTTATCGGCACCAGCGCCGGATCGTTTTTGGCTACCTACCTGGCCAACGGTATCACCACCGATCAATTGGCAAATAGCTTTGAAGGTAAGGACGGCCATGTCGATCCGATCATGATATCGGAGTTTTATGCGTTGAACGTAAAGGATGTATTGACGGCGCCCACCCATATTGTCGAGCACCTGGCAACCATGGCGATCAAAGGTGTATTCGATTTTGTTAAAACCAATAATGTGTTCCAAAAGAAATTTCGCCAGCGGTTAGCGGGCATGGTGACCCGGCCGACCTATAAAAATATTCAGGCCTTCGTCCAATACTGTCTGCTCCAGGAGTTGGAAAAAAAACCGCAGCCGACACTCCCCTGGCATTTCATCCCCAATGGGATATTCACCACGGATAAACTGGAGCGCTCAACACGGCAGAACCTGGAAAAGAATAAGTTGTGCAACGATTTCGAGACACTTTATAAACTGCGTCGTCGTCAATTGTACATCATCTCAATGGTCCTGGACACGGCCGAGCGGGTGGTTTTTGGACCGGGCGATAAAAATGATGTCTCCATTTCAAAGGCGATGCAGGCGTCCATCGCCCTGCCGCTATTTTACAAGCCGGTCCGGATTGGAAACGAAGATTATATCGACGGTGCCCTGGCCAAGACAACCAGCATGGATGTGCCCATCGCCAAAGGGGCTGACCTGATTATCTGCTATAATCCTTTCAGACCGTTTAACCGGGGGCGGCACATGGAAATAAATCAAGATAAAAAAGCCCGGGTTCCCATCGCCGAGGACGGTATTTACGCCGTGTTGAATCAGGCCATGCGCACCATGCTGCATACACGCTTGATGAACGGGATTCGATTGTGGGAGAAAGATCCGGATTTTCACGGAGATATCATTTTAATCGAACCCACGGAATACGATGCGACTTTTTTCGATATGAATCCCATGGCTTTCTGGGAGCGGCGGAGAGCGGCCACCCGGGGGTACGAATCGGTACGGAAATCGATTCGACGAAAATATCCTCAACTGAAGCAGATTTTAAATGCCCACGGTATCCGGGTCGACCCGGACTTTGACGTTGAAGGTGGGGATTCGGGTTATACTAAGAAAGATGCTGCCTGATGGCTCACTATTAAGATTAAATTCAAAGGAGACCAAACGTAGTCCACTACAGTTTCAGCGCTGATGCCTTCTGTCTGGGTATCCTCGACTTTCGCTCAAGCGGGCTATGACTCAAGCACTTTTGCCGGCATGTATTTAATCTGCAGAAAATGAGGTGTACGCATGAGGCGATCTCTCTATCTTTTCCCCGCTATTTTTTTAGCGCTGTTATGGACATTTATTTTTTCTATCCCCACCGTCACGCACGCACTCCCAAAAGATACTGTCAACCTTACGGGCGTCAATTCCCTGCTTCTTTTAACTGATACTATTTCAAGCGTATCGATTATTTTGGGTGACAACAATGTCGAGAAAGGACTCTTCTTGGATGGCGGGGGCGACGTAGATACCGAGGTCATTTCTATCGGCAGTCCGGCCACAGAGGCCCGTCGCACAGGCAACGGACAGGTATTACCCTCGCCGGATGGGAATCTGATCCCGGACGTCTTCTTGCAGTTCCGGGTGACTGATAACGCCATGTTCGCCGGCACGCCGCCGACACGCGTTCGGATCGAGGTCGAATACTTCGACCAGGGCACGGATACCTTCTCGATCCAGTACGATGCCACCAGCGGAGGACCTTACGGGAACGGGACGTTCAAAGATACGGGTAGCGTAACAAAGTCAAATTCGCAACAATTTCAGATAGCTGTTTTCAACGTGTGCGATGCCTATTTCGCCAACCGGGACAATGGGGCCGATTTCCGCATTGACGATCATAGCGATGGGGCGGAGATCATACGCCAAGTCACCGTCACATTCCTGCCGTCCGGGCCACGGGTGATTAATGTGGATTCATGTGGGGCGAATCCCTGGGACACCAGTCCCGATAGTGACGCCATCCAGGCTTGTATCGACCTTGCCTGCAACGGGGACACAGTCGTTTTCTCATCAGGAATGAATTTGCCACAATATCAGGGATATCGGATCAATAAAACCATTTTTCTCGTGGCGACCACGTCGAAATCCGATCTGACATTCAGATCCACCGATATTGCCAATCATGCCTTGTTGCAGGCAACCAACGACTTAAAAGGATTTGTCGTTCATGGTATTGCCCGCTCGCGGGTCCCAAATCGGGGAGAGGTCGACAATCTCACCCTGAGTCATTTGAACATTGACGGAAACCGGGGAAGCCGGGTCTGTTATGGTCCGGACAACATTGGAAATGGACTGGGTGATAATTGGGGCTCCTGGCTGCCGGAATGTACGGTAACCGATGATCCCTGGTGTTCGCCGGGTTCCGTCAACATGTGCGGTGCAACCGATTTACAGGACCCGACCCAGGACTACATCGGCAATCCGTCCGCCTGGAGTACGGGATTTGCAGTGGATGATGTCACCATCACCAACACGGAGTGCGGAACGGCGCTCGGCTTTTGCGGTGCCGCTGGCACGATCAAGGATTCGACGATCAACATCGCCGGCGACCATGTACACGTCCCCGCCTGCACGCAAACCGACGCTGACGAAGCCATGGGCGCCTGGTCGGATGGAATCACCTTCGAGGGCCCGGGACACGCGATTACGAACAATATCATCTTGGACGCTTCGGATGTGGGGATCGTTTTTTTCGGGGGCAAGGATACCATTATCGCCAACAACACCGTACAGGCACGCCCGGGCAATTACGGCATGTTCGCGGGTATTGCCGTTCATCCCTGGGGTTTTGGGGATGTATCGGGAGTTCAGATCGTTAACAATCAAGTCATTAACACGGGAAATTCCAATTGCGGCGGCATTCACACCGGAATCAATATCGGTACCCACATGTGGGGTGGTGGGTGTGTCGGAAGTGCCGATCAAGCGGCCTATGGAAATCCCAACCTGTGCACGGCTGAACCGCCCCAGCCATTAGGAACAACATGTATTGCCGGTCAGCCTTGTCAAATTTGGGCTCACGTTGCGGCCAATAAAACATTCACACTTCAGGATAACGACGTTACCGGCGCCCAGGTGAACTACCTTATCGGAGGACTTGACTTGGTGGGAACCCTTGTCGAGACCGGCAATACGAGCACTTCACCGATGATGACCGACTGGCAGAATGATTCCAATTGTACGATGGGCGGCGAAACCGACACCTGGACCACCATTCACAAAGCGGCCCACCATCCCTCGCTTGCCGGTTGGACAAACCAGCGCATTCACTGTGAACGCTAAGAAACGCTAAGGGGTTGCGCAAAAAATAAGTTCGCAATTTTAGTGTTATCACCGGTTAAATCATTTTATTCAATTCTTCAGCCATAAGAATGGCCATGTCATGAACCGTGCTGGACGTTTGGTCTCTATTTCAGGAGGGAACTATGCACCTGTCAGGTCTGCAAATTGCCGGGACTTTTTTTATTTTACTGTCCCTTTCGTTTTCCCCCCCTCTCCTTGTCGCCGCTTCTCCGACGCTTTCCGGGTGTAGCCTCTTCCCCGATGATAACATCTGGAATACGCCCATTAGTACCTTGCCGGTTGCCGCCGGTTCGGATGAATTTATTGCGACCATGGGGTCTGGTACCGGGCTGCACGCCGATTTTGGTTCCGGTACCTGGGAAGGCGCCCCCATCGGTATTCCAATCACTGTTGTTGACGGTTCCCAGACACCGGTGCCGGTGACCTTTGACTATGATGATGAAAGTGATCCGGGACCGTATCCCATCCCTGCGGATGCCGCCATTGAAGGGGGGCCGCAGGGAGACGGCGATCGACACGTCCTGGTACTGAACCGGGATAGCTGTATCCTGTATGAGCTCTTTGATGCCTGGCCGAGGCAAGATGGTTCCTGGCATGCAGGATCAGGTGCGCGTTTTGATCTGGGCTCGCACGACCTTCGTCCGGAGGGATGGACCTCCGCCGATGCAGCCGGTCTGCCCATCGTTCCTGGGCTGGTACGTTATGAAGAGCTGGCCGCGGGCCATGTCAAGCATGCCATTCGCTTTACTGCAGACCAGACCAGGAAGGCTCACGTCTGGCCGGCCCGACATGACGCATCCTCTCTTACGGATTCGTCCTATCCGCCCATGGGACAGCGCTTTCGTTTGAAGGCGGCGGTGGATATCTCGGGATTTTCTCCTTTGATCCGGGTTTTGCTCCAGGCGATGAAGACCTACGGCTTGATCCTGGCGGATAACGGCTCTGACTGGTATCTCTCAGGGGTACCTGATGAGCGCTGGGACAATGATCTGTTGAGGGAGTTGAAAAATTTAAAGGGCAGTGATTTTGAGGCCGTGGATGTCTCGGCGCTCATGGAAGATCCCGATTCAGGCAAAGTCAAGCGCAGCGCAGCACCTTCCCCAGGCAAGGCTTTACCCCAGTTCCATCTGTTGTTGGGTGACGACTAATGTTTTTTAATATTATTTGACAGACGACACTGCATATGGGACAAGCACCGATATGTGAGAATAATTATACAATTAATGGGCAATATATTTTGTAATTGTAACGAAGAAAGATCTAAAATTGTCAAAAGAGACCAATGTTTCACCCAATTCGCTATTTTTTCATCACCATTTTTGTTTTTGTCACCACCGCCGCAACTGTCTCGGCCCAGACAAATAGTATTACCCTGGCCTGGGCGCCCAATGCCCGCTCCGAGAGTGTAACTGAATATAGGCTGTACTACAAAACCGGTGCTTCCGGCAGGCCTTATAGAGGGACGGGTCTCGATCAGGGGGATTCACCGATCACCATCCGGGTGGCTGATCTGGCCGATAGAAATAACCCGAGATTTGGTTTGAGCGGTTTAACAGCCGGCGTTACCTATCGATTTGTGCTTACGGC
>JAOZUU010000139.1 GCA_029938515.1 Desulfobacterales bacterium
GGCATGGGATAAACCGGATTTTGAATCAATTCAAATTCAACGGCAAACGCCCGGGCCGTTTGAAAATCCAGGCCGAGCACATCTTGCCAGATCTTTTCGATGATTATTTCCGGAACATCGATTCCCCTTTCTCGCATGGCCTGGTGTTCCATTTCGATTTGGTTAGAAAAATCGGATCGGACGTTCCGCGGCGCTTGATCGATTTCATATTTTTCCAGCAGCTTTTTCAGGCGATGATTGTCACGGGGTTCTTTTGGGGTCGTTTGGATGTCACCGGAACCACTGATAAACAACGTACCGTATACATCAAAAAGGATGCATTCGATCTTATCCGTCAGCATACCGGTGAGGGTCAGTGCCGTCGGTACGGGTTTCATGGGGCGTATGTACTCGGCGATCAGATGTTTATACGGCATTCGATCCCCATTTGAGCAGGCTGAAAGTTTTTAAATCAAAAAAGCGGTTTAGCAGCGCCCGTTTATCGATGCGATGACGCACCGGTTCTGTCATGACCTGAGCGTAAATCTTCATCAGCGTTGTTTGGTACGTTCGGCGATTGTACGCTTTCGTAATCGCCTGGTGGTTTCTTTCAATCACCGCTTTTTGATTCGATATTTTTCCGGGATGAATCAGATACGGGTTGAGCTGGATAAGTGCCTGTTTATCTTTTTTTCCGGACAAGACACGGGCAATGATCTTTTCTTGAAAGGCTTCATCGAGCAGCCCGAAATCGATGACTTGATCTTTGGTGATCTGTCCAAATGCCTCTAAAATTTTACCTTTGTCCAGGTGAAGGCCGAAATGACGACCGGACATCATGACACCTTTGGCCCATTTTTCGTAGACGATATCCCTGCCGAGCCAGGCAAGGGGGACCCGCAGATTTTCATAAAGATGATCCAATGTTATTCCGCTGGTTTCAAAATCGCGACAAATGTCAGGGAGTTTTCGACCCCATAAAAGCTTATCAGCCGTCCAGGGTTCCAAAAAACAAAAGCCGAACCCTTCAGTGATACTCGTGGTGATCATGAATTTCGCCGAGCGCACCAAGTTTGGAAAATCCTCGGATAGACCGGCTTCGAATACGACCTTGAGATCCGCCCGTTTTACGAAATCCTTCCATCTCCGGTACGAATTAATATCAGCCGGACTATTGGGCGGCAAGGTAATATAGAGCGCTTCCCGACCTTTGAAAAACAAGGATAATAAGATTGCTTCGCCGATATTTTTTCTTCGAATGGCCCGGATCGGATAGAGGACCAAAGGTTCCTCTTGCGGCAACCGATTTTTCAAATCCAAAAATTGGATGGTATTGAAAATTCGATGCAGCCCTTTTTTTTTCAGGCCGGCCCACCGTAAAATTTCTTCATCCCGACTGTTTATCACCCCATAGTGACAATCGGCTGGATACGCCTCGTCAAAATAGACCTGTGGTCGTCCGTCTTCGGCAAAATCGTGGATTTGCAGGAAAAGCTTGAGGCCCTTTTTTTGCAACTGTTTCAGGATGGCTAAGAAATTCCGGTTCTTTTTTAAAGTGGGGTTGTGTACATGAAGCACATCGCAGCCGTTTTTCCATTTGGAAAAAATCGTTGTTTCCACCGCCCGGGCCACTTGACGAGGTTCATCCATCTTATCGACGCCTTCACCATCGTAACCGAGGCCGGGGATATGAGCCGTATCAAAGGGAAACGATGAATCAGGCGGTTGACCGGTAATCACCAGCACCTCTCCGGATTCGCTGATCGCCGCCGCCTGCTGCTTTAACACCGTGGCAACGCCCCCAGGTTTGAGATGGTAATGCATCAAAGCGATCTTCATGTCAGGCCTGTCCTTTCTATCCATCGTTTATACCTGAATCCGGATTCGAATAAAAGAGTTGACATATTAGGCGAGATGATATTTTGATTTACATTCAGGTTTATTAAGTTAAGACAAAGATCTCTCACAGCCTTGCCGCAAATGATTGAGTGCCTGCCATATAAAAAGAAATGTCATATCGGGTTTGTTTCAACGCGGTTTGAAGGTACCGACGGCGTCTCCCTGGAAACGGCCAAATGGGCAGAAGTATTTGAAAAAATGGGGTTCAGGTGTTATTATTTTGCCGGCGAGCTCGATCGTCCTGGCCGGTTTTCCTATCTTGCGGAAAAAGCCCATTTTAAACATCCCGAAATCAGGGAATTGTATTACACCTGTTTCGGCACCTCCAAACGCCATCACCGCACCACGGATAAAATCTATGCAGTTAAACAGGAGTTAAAGGAAGACCTGTATGCCTTTATCCGTAGATTCGATATCGATCTTCTGGTCCCTGAAAATTCGCTGACCATACCGTTGAATATCCCTTTAGGCATCGCCATTACGGAAGTGATTTCCGAAACCGGGATGCCGACCATCGCCCACCACCACGATTTTTTCTGGGAAAGGAAGCAATTTCTTACCAATGCCGTCTGGGAATTTCTCAACATGGCGTTCCCCCCCCATTTGCCATCCATTCAGCATGTGGTGATCAATTCGTCGGCCGACGATCAATTAAGCCTGCGGACCGGTATTTCGGCCACCATTATTCCCAATGTCATGGATTTTGAGCATCCATCGCCGCCGATTGATGATTACACCATGGATATTCGCAAAGACCTGGGGATCAAAGATGACGAACTGTTCATTCTACAACCCACCCGGGTGGTCCAGCGGAAGGGGATTGAACATGCCATCGAACTGGTCAGTCGGTTGGGCATGAAAGCCAAGCTGGTGATCTCCCATGCCTCCGGCGATGAAGGGTATGCGTATGAGCAGCGCGTCCGGGAATATTCCAAATTGATGAAGGTCAATACCGTTTTTGTATCCGACATCATCGATGACCAAAGGGGTACCACCGCTACGGGTAACAAGATCTACACCTTAGGAGATAGTTATCCCCTGGCCGATCTCGTCACCTATCCCAGCAATTTCGAGGGTTTCGGCAATGCTTTCCTGGAAGCCATTTATTACCGGGTACCGATTCTGGTCAACACCTACTCTATTTATTCCATTGACATCAAGCCGAAAGGGTTCTCAGTTATTGAGATCGATGGGTATGTCACTGACGAAGCGGTTGATCTGACGCGAAAGGTCCTGACCGATTTTAACCTGCGTAACCAGATGGTGGCGGAAAATTATGAAGTGGCCCGGCGTCACTACTCTTATGCCGTGCTTCAGCGCAAACTGACCAGCCTCCTGATGGATTCGATCGGCCATATTGAATAAAAGCGGTTTCAAAATCGCATCTTAGATCCAATCTCGGCGTTGGTTCGTTGAATTCAATCCTCGAAATATTAAATATATTCCTCCGGTTAAATCCAACGAACCGCCTTGACCTTGAACCTAATCTACGATTTTGAAACCGCTTTAAAGAAAGTGATTTACACCGCTGCCTGGATAATCTTCGAATTTCTAAGTTGCAGAATGTTGCAGGGCTTTTCGATTTGTGGTTCGTCCGAATGCCGGCGATCGGACGTATCGGGAAAACGGTTTAACAGGGGGACCAGTTGCTCCTCGAGAAGATGGTAGGAGTAATGCCGGGCGGCAATCCGATAATTATGGTTGACCATTTTTTCTTTTCGGAGAGGTGATTTGAGGATTTCTTCCACCCGTTTAATTATCTTTTTATTCAAAAATCCATCCATTACCACCAGATCAAATCCTTTGGGTTCGATATCCTTCGCAAAAATTGCGTAACGATTAATCAAAATCGGTTTTTTAAAATAAATAGCCTCGAGGAATGCATTGCCGAAGCCCTCATTGAGACTGGGATAGGTGATGAAATCGGCAGACATGTATGCATCTCCCAGGGAATAACAGGCCGGATGGTTTTGGCCACACGCCCAGGCAACTTTCCGGTCGGTTTCAGCAAAACGGAGATCGACGTCGTGGTCAGCGGCGTATTCCTTCACCCTGTCGGCGTATTCAAATCCTTCATCACCGGCTTCATGGGATATTACCAGTTTTAAGCGCTCATCCTTGAGCGCATGAACCAGCTCAATGGCATGCTCAATCCCTTTTCTTTGAACAATCCGGGTCGGCTGCAAAACGATCTTTTCACCGGACCTTAACCCGAGGGATGCCCGAAATGCCCGACAGCGTTCTCTGTTCATTTCAGGTGGATGGTCAAAGTCGATGACATTGGGAATAATGGTGGCTGAAATCCCCGCGCGGTGGGCAAGTTCTTCCCGGGCGATGGAATTAATGACCACATGCTCGATTTGGGGAAGATTGGGCGGAAATGCCATGCGGAGATAATCTCCCACGGCATTGGCCGAAAACCGGACCCTTTCCCAGTAAAAATCATGATGATGCGCGATGGTGGGAATCTGCGTTTCGGCAATGGTTTCAGCCAAAGCAAGTCCTAAAGGGATATGCATCGGAATGGTGAGCACGTTTTCGGCAATTAACACGTCAAGATCGAACCGCTCAATGAATTGGTGCAGCTTTGTTTTTAAATATGAACGTAAGGCATGAATCCGTTCGGTGACGTTCGGGTCCCGTCTTTTTTTGCCGAAAACATGGTGATCAATCCACCGATTTTGGTCATGGTTAAAATGGGCCTCCGGTATCCGGACGCTGATTTGAGGGGCTTTATCCAGTTCTCCGGCCAACCAGAAACAACGGTTCCCGTTTTTTTCAAAAACCTCCGCCCACTTGTCGGCTTCCAGGGAGACCCCGTCGGTTCCGGCAAAACGGGTTGAAACAAAGCCGATGTTACGCGTCCTCAATTCTGTTCACCTATCAACATGGCGTTATTGGACATAATTCGTGACCGCAATAATCTATTTTAAAAAGAAAAAGTGTCACCGCAAACCCCCCTTATTTAGTATAACCGATGGTGACTTAAAAACGGTCACATGGTTTTTAATATTGGTGTTGAAGCTGGGTGACACTTCATTCTTTTTTATTATATTAGAAAGCAAAAAACATACCAATCCTGATATGTTTTATATTTACCTGATATTCTAGATAGTTAAGATGATCCTGATAAAAACATCCGGAAATTCAGCGGCGGCTATTATGGCAAAAATGTCACGGTCTTATGGAAAAAAAGCCACAATCATGCCGATCGACCTTTTCAGGGAAAAATATACAATCGACTTTTCTTTTTCGAATCCGTGATTATTGTAAAATAGATTGTAAAATTTTTGAGACGTTTATTCAGGAGGTCTGTTATGTGGGAATATACCGAAAAGGTAAAAGAACATTTTTTAAATCCCAGGAATGTGGGAATAATTGAAAACGCCGACGGCGTTGGCGAAGTGGGTTCCCTGGCTTGCGGGGATGCATTGACCCTGTATTTCAAGCTGAACGAGGACCGGATTGCCGATGTGAAATTTCAAACCTTCGGTTGTGCCAGCGCCATTGCCTCTTCATCGGCCCTGACGGAAATGCTCAAAGGGTTGACCCTGGACGAGGCCAAGAAAATATCAAACGACGATATCGCTGAATTCCTGGGCGGCCTGCCCAAGGAAAAGATGCATTGCTCGGTCATGGGGCGGGAAGCCCTGGAGGCGGCGATTGCCGACTACGAAGGTACCCGTGCCAAGGAAGTCGAAGGCGAGATTGTCTGTGAGTGTTTTGGTGTCACCGATCTACAGATTGAGCGGGTTGTCAGGGAAAACCAGTTGACGACCATCGAAGATGTTACCAGTTATGTCAAAGCCGGCGGCGGCTGTGAGAATTGCCACGACCGAATCCAGGAGATCATTGATTCGGTATTGGGAAGGGAGCCCCGGCCGAAAAAAAAGAAAGCCAAACTGACCAATATTCAGAAAATCAAACTGATCGAAGAGACCCTGGAACGGGAAATCAGGCCGGCCCTTGAAAAAGATGGGGGTGATATCGAGCTGATCGATGTGGACGGCAATGCGGTTTATGTACAGCTCCGCGGTACATGCGCCACCTGCCGATTGTCCCAGGTAACCTTATCCGAGTATGTCCAGACCAAACTCCGGGAACTGGTGACGCCCGAGCTGGTTGTGGAGGAGGTGCATCCATGAGAATGGTCTATGTGGATAACAACGCCACCACCCAGGTGGCCCCCGAAGTATTTGAAGAGATGACACCTTACCTGACCGAATACTACGGTAATCCATCGAGCATGTATGCCTTTGCCGGCCAGGTGGGAGAAAAGCTCAAGGAAGCCCGCGTGAGGGTGGCCGACCTTCTCGGTGCCGCGCCGGAGGAAATTGTCATTACGAGTTGCGGAACCGAAAGTGATAGTACCGGCATTCACGCAGCGTTGATTTCCAACCCGGATAAACGTCATATCGTCACCACCCGGGTGGAACATCCGGCCGTTAGAAGCCTTTGTGAGGATCTGGCCAAACGCGGCTACCGGGTCACCTTCGTTCCTGTCGATCATAAGGGCAACCTGGACCTGGATTATCTTTTCGACCATTTGACCGACGATACCGCCGTGGTCAGCATCATGTGGGCCAATAACGAATCCGGTGTGATTTTTCCCATTCCCCAAATCGCCGAAACGTTACAGGATCGGGGGATCGTATTCCATACCGACGCCGTCCAGGCGGTGGGAAAAATTCCCATCGACCTGTCTGCCGTGCCGGTGGATATGCTCTCGCTATCCGGTCACAAGCTGCATGCCCCCAAGGGTGTAGGGGCTTTATACATACGCAAAGGCACTAAGTTTTCGCCTTTCCTGATCGGTGGACACCAGGAGCACGGCCGCCGGGGAGGCACTGAAAATACCGCCTCCATCATCGCCCTGGGAAAGGCATGTGAACTGGCCGGACAAAATATCGAGGACGAAAATTCCCGTGTCAGGCGACTCCGGGACAAGCTGGAAAATGAACTTCTGGATCGTATTGAAAAATCAGCGGTCAATGGGGACCAGACAAACCGCCTGCCCAATACAACCAGTATCGGATTCGACTCCGTGGAAGGTGAAGGCATCCTGCTGCTGATGGATCAATTCGGGATTTGTGCGTCTTCAGGGTCTGCCTGCACTTCCGGATCTCTGGAACCCTCCCATGTGCTGAGGGCCATGGGCGTGCCGTTTACTTCGGCCCATGGTTCCATTCGGTTCAGTCTGAGCAGATATAATACCGAGGAGCAAATCGATTATATCATCGAGCATCTGCCCCCCATCATTGACCGGCTCAGGCAGATGTCACCGTTCTGGAA
>JAOZUU010000140.1 GCA_029938515.1 Desulfobacterales bacterium
GGTCAGCTGTCGTCGGTTATCGATGGAAATGACATCGGCCATTGATTCCCCCAAAATGGTAAAAATCCGGTCAATCTTCATCGAAATATATCACCCACCTCCTAAAGTGTCAATCATTTAGGGTTGCGGCCAATAAATAAATAGACCAGATTGCGCTGGATTTTGGTCCATGTTTATTAAAAAAGTATGGTTTTGGGGCGGTTCAAGGGTCAAGACCACGAAGCCCCGATGGACATTAATGCCTTATAGCAGCTCCCGTTCCTGATTACAAAATCCACTTTTCCTTGACAAGCTAATAGCTATATTTCTATAATTATATGATCTTCATAATAATCTTAAATTTGGATTGGTCCAATCCAAAACATCCGGCAAGAAAAAATTAAGTTCCGGAAAAACAGCAGGAGAAAGGTTCCATCACCACAATTTTTTACCCATTTGAAAGGAGGAGTAAATGAAAAACAGGCTGATGTATTGTTTTACCTTGACCATTATGATCGCTCTTTTGATACCCGGTGTCACGATCGCTAAACAATTTAAAATCGGGGTGACGACGATTGTTGCTCACCCGGCACTGGAAGCCGATCAGAAAGGCTTTGAAAAAGCGCTGGCCGATGCCGGTGTTGATGCGACGTATGATTACCAAAATGCGCAAGGGGAAATGGCCAACGCGCAAGCCATTGCCCAGAAATTCGATGCCGAAAAAGTCGATCTGGTTCATGCCATTGCCACACCGACGGCTCAGGCGGCTTGCAAAGTCATTAAAAAAATTCCCGTAGTGTACTCCTCGGTCACCGATCCGGTCGATGCCGGGTTGGTAAAAACCATGGAGGCCGACGGCGCGAACGTAACCGGTGTTTCCGATGCCTGGCCCGTTGATCGTCAAATCGAATTGTACCATGAGATGTTACCGGCGGCCAAAAAGTGGGGGACAATCTACAATGCCGGCGACGCCAACTCGGTTAAAAGCATCAGCTGGACCCGAGACGCAATGAAAAAACGCGGCTTGGAAATGGTTGAAGTGACGATATCCAATTCCAGCGAAGTATACACCGCCGCCCAGTCACTAATCGGACGGGTGGATGCTGTTTATATCACTTCGGATAACATGGCGGCTTCTGCATTTGGATCTATCACTAAAGTCTGCGACGGGAATAAAATCCCGCTGTTTGCAGGAAATACGGATCAGGTTCCCCAGGGTGCCATTGCCGCGCTCGGATTTGAATATTTTGACGTGGGTTACGCCGCGGGCAAAAAAGCCGCGATGATTCTTAAAGATGGGAAGAATCCGGGAAGTGTCCCCTCTGGCCTATCCGAGATTCTGAAGCTTCATGTCAATCCCAAAGCGGCTGCAAAACAAGGGATGAAGCTTGATAAAAAGTATATCGATAAAGCCGATAAGGTAATTGAGTAAGCGAATTATCGAAACCATGCGCCCGCGGCTTTTCCAGCTGTGGGCGCAACCTTATTAAGATAAGGAAGATATGGTCGTTCTTAGCGTATTGCCGATCAGCTTACAGCAAGGCCTGGCATATGCCCTGGTTGCCCTTGGCATCGCACTCACATTCAGGGTGCTCGCCTTTCCGGATTTAACCGTCGACGGAAGTTTCCCATTGGGCGGCGCCGTGGCGGCCCGCCTGATTGTCCAGGGCGTGGACCCGATTCTCTCTACATTGGCCGCCCTGGTGGCAGGCTTCATTGCCGGTTGCCTCACCGGCATTCTCAATACGCGTTTGAAAATAAACAGCCTTTTGGCGGGCATTTTGATGATGACGATTCTCTATTCGGTCAACTTGAGAATCATGGCCCGCGCCAATATTCAGCTCCTGTACCGACCGACCGTTTTTACCTCCATGGAAAATATGGATGTGGTTCGCTTTATCCCGATCATTATTTTTTTCTTTGTGATCACCGTGTTTGTCAAAATCCTGGTCGATCTTTTTTTGCATACCGAATACGGCATGGCGTTAAGGGCCACGGGAGACAATGAAGATATGATTCGTTCCCTGGGCGTAAATACCGACAATGCCACCATTTTCGGCCTGGGGCTTTCCAATGCCATGGTGGCGTTATCCGGTGCACTGGTGGCTCAGGATCAGGGCTTTGCCGATGTGGGCATGGGAATCGGCATGATTGTCGCCGGGCTGGCTTCCATCATCATCGGCGAAGCCATTATCAAACCGAAAACCGTCTTTCGTCTGACCCTGGCGGCGGTGGCCGGATCAGTGATGTACCGCTTTATTATCTCCCTGGGATTGCGACTGGGCCTGGCCCCCACCGATTTAAAAATGGCCACCGGTTTCATGGTGATTCTGGCACTGGGTGTTCCGGCCTTCAAGAAAACGCGTGAGGGGAAAGACCATTTAAGAGGGGTATAGGCTTGGGCGAAAAAATGCTTGTCTTTGAAGGGATTACCAAAATATTCAATCAAGGTACCCAGGATGAAAAACGTGCCTTGAACCAGATCGACTTCGACATAAACGCTGGAGATTACATTACCATTATCGGCTCCAATGGCGCCGGAAAATCAACGCTCCTGAACGTCATCGCCGGGACCTATCCACCGGAAGAAGGCCGCCTTATCATCGATCAACAGGACGTTACCAAAATGCCGGACTACAAGATGGCCGCTTATCTTTCGCGGGTCTTCCAAAGCCCCACCATGGGCACGGCCGGGAAAATGACCATTGCGGAAAATCTCAGCCTGGCCGAGTGCCGGGGAAAAAAACGCGGGCTGAAATGGGGCGTTACCCGGGCCCGAAAAAAACGATATGGCGAGTTGCTCAAGGTATTGGAATTGGGGTTGGAAGACCGGCTGAATCAGTCGGTCGGGCTTCTTTCCGGGGGACAGCGTCAATCCCTGACCCTGCTGATGGCCACCCTTTCACTTCCGAAACTGCTGCTGCTGGACGAACACACGGCCGCCCTTGACCCGCGAACTGCCGCAAAAGTATCCGAGTTGACCGACCGGATGGTTGCGGAAAATAATCTGACCACCTTAATGGTTACCCACAATATGAAACAGGCGATTCGCTGCGGCAACCGTATGATCATGCTTCATGAGGGGAAGGTCCAGTTTGATATCAAAGGAAAAGATAAAGAAAGCCTGACGGTTGAGGAGGTGGTCAAACGTTTTGGGGCCAAACTTAAGGACGAGTCGCTTTTGGCTTAATTTTCCTTGACCGGCATCGCTGTTTTACATATGATTATTTTCGCAGTTTTGGAGAATAAACTTTTAACAGTCAAATTAAGGGGGATTGGTATGAGAAACAAAAGAAATTTTCTGTTCATTGGTCTGGCATTGTGTTTTGCGGTGATCTTCGGCATGACCAGCACGGTTATGGCGGCGGACACGATTAGAATCGGTGTTGCCTCACCCTTTACAGGCGATCTGGCGTCTTATGGTGATAATATCAAGGCGGGCGTTAATCTGAAGCTTAAAGAGATCAATGACGCCGGTGGAATAAACGGCAAGAAAGTCGAGCTTGTCTGGGGCGACGATCTGTGCGCGCCCAAGGAAGCCGGTACCGTCGGTGCCAAATTCGCGGCAGACAAAAGCATCGTGGCGGTCGTCGGGCATCTTTGCTCTTCGGCAACCCTGGCCGCCATGCCGATTTATGTGCGGGCCGGCATGCCCACCATTTCCCCCACTTCCACCAATCCCACCATCGGTGACGTAGGTAAGGGTTGGTTTTTCCGTAATTGCTATACGGATGATTACCAGGGGAAATACCTGGCCAAAGAGGTGGTACCGAAATTGCTTGGCAAAAAGAAAGTGGCCATTTTCTATGAAAATAACGATTATGCCATCGGCCTGAAGGATTCATTTGTGGCCGGCGCCAAGGAAGCCGGCATTGAAGTCACGGGGGTCGAGGCCTATGTGGCCAAAACCACCGACTTTACCCCCCAGCTGACCAAGCTGTTGACCGCCAAGCCGGAGGCGATCTTTTTGTGCGGCTACCACCCGGAAGGTGCCCTGATCGCTGGGCAGGCCCGTAAGCTGGGTTTTAATGGCCCGCTTTTCGGCGCCGATGGGATCGACAATGTCGACTACATCAAGATCGGTGGCAAAGCGACCGATAATACCTACTTAACAGTTCCCTTTCTGGCGCAATCAGCCGGACCCGCGGGTCAGGCTTTTGCGAAAAGCTTCAAAGAATCTGCCGGTCGGGATGTGGACTGGATGAGCGCCAACGCCTATGACTGCCTGGGCATCCTGGCCCAGGTGATTGCCAAAACCGGACCGGATCGAAAAAAGATCCGCGACGGCCTGGCTGCGCTCAACTCCGAGGCCACTGGATACAAAGGTGTCACCGGCCTGACTTACTTTGATGAGAAAGGCAATTGCGCCAAACCGGCCTTTGTTAAAATGGTCAAAGACGGCAAGTTTGTCCCAGCCGAATAATTTCATTTGCTATTCCTGTAATTAAAAGACGCGCCGGAACTTTTATTAGTTCCGGCGTCTTTTAATAGGTGAGGGGGAGCGTTCTTTGTTTTTGCAACAGCTTGTCAATGGACTGATCATCGGCGGTATCTACGCCATGATTGCCGTTGGCTATACCATGATCTACGGCGTGGTCCAGCTGATCAACTTTGCCCATGGTGAGATTTACATGCTGGGCGCCTTTTTTGCCGTTACGTTCATCTCGGTTCTAGGCCTGCCTTTTTATGCTGCTTTTATCCTATCCATGGCCTGCTGTGCCATTTGTGGTATGTTGCTGGATGTCGTTGCCTATCGTCCTTTGAGAAACTCACCCCGGCTGGCAGCGCTGATTACCGCCATCGGCATGTCGATTTTCCTTCAAAATCTGGCCATGATCATCTGGGGGTCCCGACCCAAGCCTTTTCCCCACGGAACCGTACCGGCCTATTTTGACAACACGGCGGTCACCTTCGGGGGCGTAAACCTGTCCTGGTTTCATCTTTTTATTTTCGGCTTGACCCTGGTCATGATGATCGGGCTTAATCTGATTATTAAAAAAACCCGCTGGGGCAAAGCCATGCGGGCCGTGGCCCAGAACAAAACCATGGCTGCCCTGACCGGAATTAATGTGAACCGGGTGATCACGTACACATTTGCATTGGCCGGAGCGTTGGGCGGAGCGGCCGGAGTCATGGTCGGTGCGTATTACAACTCGCTCTATCCAACCATGGGTTACGTCGCCGGTGTCAAGGCATTTGCCGCGGCCGTGCTGGGCGGTATCGGCTCGGTACCCGGCGCCATGCTTGGCGGCGTCTTACTGGGAGTCGCCGAGGCCCTTGGGGCGGGATATTTAAGTTCGCTGTACCGGGACGGCATCTCCTATGCCGTCATGATCATCGTTATCATTTTAATACCCGCCGGCCTGTTTGGTAAACTCATCAAGGAAACCAAAAAGAGCATGTAATATGGGCAGGCTGAGTCCCCAAAATCTAAGCCGTGGTGACATGATCAGAATCGGGCTGTTAATCCTGGCCTTGATTCTGCCGTTTTTTCCCTTTGTCTCCGACTATATACTTCACATCACTATCCTCATTTTCCTCTACATGATTCTGGCCCTTGGATTAAACATCGTACCCGGATTCAATGGTCTGCTTGACCTGGGCTACGTCGGCTTTTTCGGCATCGGGGCTTATACCTCCGGGCTGCTCACGGTTCACTTCGGCCTCTCATACTGGGTGATCATTCCCCTGGCATTTGCCAACGGGGCCATCTGGGGTATCCTCCTGGGCGCTCCCACCCTCCGGCTGACCGGCGATTATTTTGCCATTGTGACCTTCGGCTTTTCCGAGCTGGTGGTATTATTTTTAACCAATGAGATCTGGCTCACGCGTGGACCCCTGGGACTGCCCGGGATCGCTCCGCCGTCCATTGACCTTACCTTATTCGGAGGTCCCAAGTGGGAATTCGCGGGCGAGCTGCCCTATTATTATCTTGCCATTGTTATGGTCCTGGTGACCGTCTTTGTCATGTACCGTATCCAGGATTCCCGGTTGGGCCGGGCCTGGTTCGCCATTCGCGACGACGAAATAGCCGCCGTCTCCTGCGGTATTAATCTTTTGAATTATAAGGTCATCGCATTTGCTATCAGCGCCGCTTTCGGGGCCGTGGGAGGCAGCTTCTTTGCCCGGTGGGTGACTTTTCTTTCCCCTGATATGTTCAAATTCTGGGAATCCTTTTTAATATTATGCATGATCGTACTCGGCGGCATGGGTAACATCTGGGGCGTGATGATTGGCGCCGTGGTGCTGGTATCTTTAAGTGAAGTTCTACGGGAACTGCTGCCATTGCTCGGGCTTCCCGTGCAGGTCCGGTTTTTAGCCTTTGGATTGATTATGGTGCTCATGATGCGTTTCCGTCCCGCCGGGATCATGCCCATTCCCGCCGTCGCAGCCAAAATGAAAGCAGGACGAGTAAAAAGAAAGCGGGGAACGGCGGCGGCCGAATTAAAAATCGGATCAACAACCGGATTAAATAAATGACGCCGATTTTGGATATACAAAACCTGTCAAAAAATTTCGGTGGTGTGAAGGCGCTTCAAGACATTACCTTTCATATTGATCCCGGAGAGATTATCGGTCTGATCGGACCCAATGGTGCCGGAAAGACGACCCTTTTCAATTGCGTGGCAGGCGTGGAAAAGCCCACCCAGGGCCGGATTATCTTCAATCGCAACAATAGCTCAATCTCGGTTGGTGGTAAAAAACCGGAGAAGATCACTTCCTTGGGTATTGCGCGAACATTTCAGAATATCCGGCTTTTTGATAATCTCACCGTGCTGGACAACGTCAAAATCGGTCGACACTGTCGCTATAAATCCACCTTTTTCGGTGCGGTGGTCAGAACACGCGGGCAGCAGGCCGAAGAGAAGTCCATTGCCGAAAGCGCACAACAATACCTTGAGTTCGTTGGACTGAAAGGTCGGGGCAAAGAGATCGCCAGCTCCATGCCATACGGAGACCAGCGTCGTCTGGAAATCTCACGGGCCCTGGCCACTGATCCGCAATTACTGATGCTCGACGAACCGGCGGCCGGTATGAACCCCATGGAATCCCGCGACTTGATGGAACTCATCCAGCGTATTCGGGAGAAAGGGGTTACCATTCTGCTCATCGAACACGATATGAAAGTCGTCATGGGTGTTTGTGATCGTGTGGTGGTCATCAA
>JAOZUU010000141.1 GCA_029938515.1 Desulfobacterales bacterium
TGTTCTTCAGGTTTTTCAAGCTCGAGATCTGGATATAGACGGAAAAACAAGGTATATATCAAAAATCACAAACACGGGGAGGGCCACCCATGGGCTCTTCTCGTGACCGTGTAGGAACGAAGTTTGCTCGCGAACAGGGCGACTCGATCGCGAGCAAGCTCGCTCCTACAATAAACGACCAATACTTATTGAGAACACACGCTTTAACCGTGAACCGTTTAACCTACTTGTTACAGACAGACCGGCGAACTTTTCCACGGGCATACTCGCTGACTACACCGGCTAACTGAACCTATGAATTCCTTTTTAGATTCATTGTGGGAGAAAATTGCCACTGGATTGATTGCGCTGGGCAATGGGTTTGATGCGGTCGTAACCCTGTTTCATTTCCTGGGTCCGGTGGCAATCATTTTTCTTCTCGCGATCCTGACTGTTCTTATCACAAAAGGCCTCAACCGAATTATCATCACCAAACGCTATGTCCAATTGGAAAAAGAATTTAAGCACTGGTACCATATTCGCCGTGAAGCCATGGCCTGCGGGGACCTTGAAAAGGGTAAAGCGATGGCCAAAAATATCGACCAGGCAAAATTGAACAAGGCCTATTATGATTATTTCTTTGAAAGCCTGCTGCTCGGTCTCGCCAGAAGCGCCATGCCAATTTTGCTGATGGTTGTCTATATTAATGAGTATTTCCGACCTGAACGACTGACCGCGCTTTTTGGCCGAAATTATATTTTCAAGTTCAATTCATCCAGTGACGAACCGGTCCTGATGGGTGTTGTTTTCTGGTATATTATATCGTTGCTCATCGTTTATCTGACATGGTTCATCATTAAAAAATGCTATCGTCGATTGAAAAAGAACGACCCTTTAGCAATCGACCCCACCTCGGAAAAAGCATAGCCATTTCAAAAGAACGTATCTTTTTAAATCCTGATTATTGCTAAAAACCCCACCCTGTAGTAATAAAACAGCATGCGAATGAAGTTCGATGCCATACGTCTGTTTCCGCTTCTTCTTGTCCTCTTACCGCTGTTGCCCGATACGGCGCTGGCCACCCAGGCCCACGGTGATCCCGAAGGGCTTTTCGTGCACCAGTTCGCTCATGCTTATTTTGCCATCAGCCTGGCCATATTTATCTACTGGCTGCGATTCAGGAACCTGATCGAGGAGACCGGTTGGCGGTATATCCAGTATGCCGCGTTTTTTCTGATTCTCTGGAATGTGGATGCCGCCATCGCCCATCTGCTCGATGAGCAAATTAAAATCATTGAAGTGGAACGAATCGGAAACTGGCATATTAAAATTACGTCCACCGACAATACGGTCTTTACCATCGTTTTATATTATCTGGTCAAACTCGACCACCTGCTTTGCGTCCCTGCCCTGGTATTTTTATCCGCCGGATTGAAACAATTTCTTAAAGCGCCGCTGCCTTCCGCTCCGGAACCGGATAACCAGGAGGAACAGCAGCCATGATTGTATCCAATGTCCCCATTCGGGTCGTCGATTTCGGCGGCTCGATCTTGATGATTGTATTTTCTTTTTTGTGCTTGAACACCATTCGCCGTCTTAAAAGCAAAGATCCCGACGATGTTATGTGGGAATACCTGTTATGGATCTGCCTGGGCCTGGCCATTTTTGCCATTTCCCGATCCGTGGGCCATATCCTCAAACAGATCGTACAGCTTTTCGGCGATGATTCGTTATGGGAAGCCATTCGACCGTTCAGCGGCGGCATCAATACCATCATGTTCGTCGTCGTGGCCTCGGTAATGCTTTTCTTTGAAAGAATCTGGATTTTCTATCGACGCGTCCATAAAGGTAAACAGGCCCTTCAATCCGCGCATAACGAGCTGATCTACCTGAATCAGAACCTTGAACAATTGGTGGCGGCCCGCACCGATGAACTGGTTCAATCCGAGCATAAGTACCGTCGTATTTTTGAAATTTCCAAAGATATGATCCTTGTTTCAGACGCCGACGGTCGTATCCTGGAAGTCAATCCCGCCGGTTATCAAATGCTGGGTATCGATCCTGAGCATGATTCATTAAATGGCAAGGAACTGGATACATTTTTTGCCCAACCGAGTGCCTGGCGCCGCATAATGGACGATTTGAACAGGCAGGGCTTTGTTTCCAGTGAAGAAACGGATCTTTTGCTGGCCGATGATAAAACCCGGCGTATTCTGGTCAGCGCCAGTCTTAATGAAGGGAGTTCTCCCCAGGACCATACCTTTCATTTCCTGGTCAAGGACATTGAACAACAACGGCTTCACCAGGAGCAGATGGCTCAAACCGACAAACTCGCTTCCATCGGCCAGCTTTCCTCGGGCGTCGCCCATGAAATCAATAATCCCCTGGGAATTATCCAGGGCTATACCCAACTTTTGATGAGAAATACCACCAATGCCTCCGCTCAATACAAGGACCTGAAAATCATTGAGAAACACGTAAAGCATTGCAAGTCCATTGTTGAAAACCTGCTCAATTTTGCCCGACCATCGGAGACGTCCAAATCCCTTGTTCTTTTGGGTGAAATGATCACCGAGCAGGTGGAATTTGTTCAACATCATGCGGACATGAGCAAAATTAAGATCACAACCGATTTCGACCCGGATGTCCCACCGATTTTAATGGATGAAAAAAAAATCCGGCAGGTACTGATGAATCTGATCATGAACGCGAAACACGCTATCGACGATCAAGGGATCATCCGCCTGGCAACCAGTTATAACCCGCATACCCGCAAAGCCGTTATCCGTATCACGGACACGGGCCACGGGATTGAAAAGAAAAATGTATCAAGAATATTTGATCCTTTTTTTACCACCAAACCTCCCGGCGAGGGGACCGGCTTGGGACTTTCGGTCAGCTATGGTATTGTCAAAAGCCACGGGGGATATATTTCTGTAAGGAGCACACCGGGTAGAGGCGCCACCTTTACGGTGGTACTCCCTGTAAAACCTTAACCCGAATAAACCGGAAAGAATAGCCACCAAGGCACTAAGGCACAAAAAATAAGTGTTTATTAAAATTAAACTTCGTGTCTTCGTGTCTTGGTGGCGAAAGTGTAAGGTGCAGTGAAATGAAACGTTCGATCCTGGTCGTTGACGATGAAATGGACATGCGTCAACTGCTCAAACGCAGTCTAGAACCGGACTTGGATTGCGAGGTCCATACGGCCGCTTCCGGCGAAATGGGCCTGCAGATGCTCTCTAAACAACCGTTCGATCTGGTACTGGCCGACATCCGCATGCAGACGATGGACGGGCTGGAATTGCTGGAATTGATCAAGCGGGCCAACCCGGATCAGACCGTTGTGATGATCACCGGCTATGGCGGAATTGAAATGGCGGTGGAAGCCATGAAAAACGGCGCTTATGATTTCATTACCAAGCCGTTCGATCACGAAGCCCTGCTAATGCGGTTGGAAAAGGCGCTGGAAAGAAGCCGCCTGATCAGGGAAAATCTGCGCCTTCAGAAAGTATGCAGCGACGACAACGATCTCTTTCATGGGATGGTCGGGAAAAGCGACGAGATGCAACGGGTATTTCAAACCATCGAGATGGTGTCCAAAACCGATCTGACCGTACTGATCACCGGCGAATCCGGAACGGGGAAAGATTTAACCGCTCGTGCCATCCACGCCTTGAGTCCCCGCAAAGACGGACCATTCGTGGCAGTCAATTGTCCCACCCTGCCTGAACATATTCTTGAAAGCGAACTGTTCGGATATAAAAAAGGGGCCTTTACCCATGCATTTCATAACAGGGACGGATTGTTTCAAGAAGCCCATAACGGAACGATTTTTCTCGACGAGATTGGTGATATTACGCCAACGATTCAGACCAAACTGCTGAGGGTCCTCCAGGAGAAAGAAATCAAACCCCTGGGAGATACCAAGTCAATCCAGGTGAACACCCGCATCATCGCATCGACCAACCAGAATTTGGAAGAAAAAATGAACACCGGTGATTTCAGGGAAGATTTCTTCTATCGGCTGAATGTCCTTCCCATTGCCATGCCCGCATTGCGTAATCGTAAAAAGGATATCCTTCTAATTGCCAGTTACTTACTGAAAAAACACACCGCCAAGCTCAAACAACCCGATAAAAGACTTTCCGCTGAACTTTTGGAATTATTTACCCGTCGAGATTGGACCGGTAATATTCGGGAAATGGAAAACACCATTGTTCAGGGAATTCTATTTTCATCCGCTGAGGAAATTTCCCCCAGGGATGTGGGTATGAAAAAAAATCATAGCGATGACTGCCTGGTGGAACATGCCTTCCAGGAACTGCCGTACAAAAAAGCCAAGGAAGAAACCTTAAACCTGTTTAACCAGAACTATATCGGTCACCTGCTGACCGAGACACAGGGTAACGTCACCCAGGGGGCCAGGCGATGCGGGCTGGAACGTCAGGCCCTGCAGCAAATAATGCGCCGATATGGTATCAAGGCCGATTCGTTTCGAAATAAATGAATAGATATTCATTTATATTTTTCCCTTTATGCGCTGGTGGATTGCCATGTTAATGGCATTCCGCAAAAACGAAATGTACATGTAATTATCTGTATTCGCTAAATATATAAAATTTATATCCAAATAATAAATTTCTCTTGACAGGCCTTCAAACTTTCTGCTAATGAATGAATAGATATTCAATCTCAAAGGTCTCGTTGAAACGAGACCTTTGAAAAATGTTAAGGAGGAAAAGATGAAACGACAGATAACAACGGCCGGGGTTATCGGCTCCGGTATTATGGGGGGCGGGATTGCGGCGCTTTTGGCTGGTGCCGGGATCAAGACGCTTCTTTTGGATATCGTCCCTTCGGACTTACCGGACGAAAAAAAAGACGATACCAAGGCGCGTAACCAGATTGCGCAAGCCGGACTCGATGCGGTCTTGCATTCCAAACCGGCGCTGCTCATGCAAAAAAAAGACGTGGCTCGAATTCAGATCGGCAACTTGGAAGACGATTTTCACCTGCTGGCCGATTGTGACTGGATCGTCGAGGTCGTCGTGGAAAATTTAGCCGTTAAACAGGACCTGCTCAAACGAATTGAGACAGTCCGACGCCCCGGCACCATTGTTTCCACCAATACTTCGGGAATTCCGTTGAAGAACATGTCGGCGGAATTGAGCGAAGACTTTCGCCAATATTTTTTAGGCACCCATTTTTTTAATCCAGTCCGCTATATGAAACTGCTGGAGATCATTCCCGGTAAAGATACCCTGCCCGAGATCGTCGCCTTCATGGCTGAATTCGGTGAAAAAAGACTGGGTAAGGGGATTGTCTGGGCCAAGGACACACCCAATTTCGTAGGTAATCGGATCGGTGTCCAGGGAATTGTCCGGGCCATGCAGTTGATGGAAGAAGATGGAATGACCATTCCCGAAGTGGATACCCTCTTCGGTCCGGCCCTGGGCCGTCCCAAAACCGGCTTTTTTAAAACCGCAGATCTGGTCGGTCTGGACACCCTGGTCCACGTGGCGAATAACACCTTTGATCTGATCCCCGATGACGAGCGCCGCGACACGTTCAAGGTGCCCGGCTTTGTCAATACGATGGTCAAGAAAAAATTACTGGGTAATAAAACCCAGGCAGGATTCTATAAAAAAGACTTAACCCCTGAATGGAAGACCATCCGCAAGGTGATCGATCCCCAAAGCCTTGAATATCAGGAATACGAGTGGCCGGCTTTCCCCTGCCTCGATGCGGCCAAAAAAGCCAGGACTCTGCCTGAAAAAATAAAATCCGTGGTCTATGCCGATGACAGGGGCGGCCGCTATGTCTGGAAAGTGCTTTCCGAAAACCTGATCTACGCCGCCAACCGGATTCCGGAAATAGCCGACACGATCGTTGAGATCGATAACGCCATGAAATGGGGTTTTAATTTTGCAATGGGGCCATTTGAGACCTGGGACGTGATCGGTCTTGAGAAAAGCGTGGCCAAATTAAAAGCCGACGGCCGGGCGATACCGGAACCGATTATAAAGATGCTGGCGGCCGGCCATAAAACTTTCTATAAAAATGAAACCGGTCGCACCCTTTTTTATGATTTTGCCACCGCAACCTATCAACCAGTCACGGTCAGTGCTGAAGCCATATCGCTAAATGCCTTAAAATCATCCGGAAACGTCGTCAAATCCTGCCCATCGGCATCCCTGGTGGACCTGGGCGACGATGTCTTCTGTGTTGAATTTCATACCAAGATGAACGCCATTAACGGCGAGATTATCGATTTTATGGCCGATGGCATGGATTATATCGAGCAAAACGGAATCGGCCTGGTAATCGGCAATCAGGCCGGCGGCATGCCCGGGGCCTTCTCGGCCGGAGGCGACCTGAAATTTATGGGCGAAATGGCCAGGGCCGGCAAATGGAACGAGATGGATGCCTTCCTGAAAAAAGCCCAGGACGGACTCCAATACGCCCGTTATGCGCCCTTTCCCGTTATTGCGGCACCGTTCGGTTTGGCCCTGGGCGGCGGGTGTGAAGTCTGCCTGGGTGCCGCCGATAAGTTGGTGGCCCATGCCGAATTATACATGGGGCTGGTTGAAATCGGCGTGGGCCTGCTGCCGGCCGGCGGCGGATGTCTCAACCTGTGGAAAAAAATGACGGAAAACATCCCCGCTCCGGCCAAGATCACCGACTATGCGCCTTTTTTCCTGCCAACCTTCATGAATATCGCCATGGCCAAGGTGTCCACCTCGGCGGCTGATGCCCGCGCCAACGGATTTCTCGGTCCCAAAGACCGGATCATATTCAATCGCGATTATCTCATCGGGGAGGCTAAAAAGGAAGTGATTAAAATGGCCAATGACGGGTATGCACCGCCGGTAAAACAACCGATCCGGGTGTTGGGGTCCGCCGCCCAGGGAATGATCAATGCCGAGCTGCACAACATGAAGGCAGCCGGATTTGTTTCCGACCATGACGCCCTGCTGGCCAAACGGATCGCCTTTGTGATCAGCGGCGGCGATACGCGCACCAACGCCAAAATCGATGAAGACGTCATCCTGAAATTGGAGCGTGAGGCGTTTATCGATTTCTGGAAAGAAGAAAAAACCGTGGCACGGGTCGAGCATATGTTGAAGACCGG
>JAOZUU010000142.1 GCA_029938515.1 Desulfobacterales bacterium
AAAAATGGGAACAGGGTACGCTGGATAAGGTTCTTTCCAGGTTTGGCGAACGCCAAAAGACGTTTACATCGATTTCCGGCACTCCGATCAAACGGCTTTACACGCCGGAAGACACTTCCGAGGGGAATTACCTGACCGATTTGGGGTTTCCCGGTGATTATCCTTACACCCGTGGCGTTCAACCGACCATGTACCGGGGCCGGTTTTGGACAATGCGTCAATACGCCGGTTTTGGCAGTGCCGCGGAGACCAATGCCCGCTATCGTTATCTGCTTGAAAAAGGGCAAACCGGCCTGAGCGTCGCGTTTGATCTTCCCACCCAGGCCGGTTACGATAGCGATCATGCCCTGTCCATGGGTGAAGTGGGCAAGGTTGGCGTGGCCATCGATTCCATTGATGATATGCGTGTGCTGTTCGACAGGATCCCCCTGGATAAGGTCACCACCTCCATGACGATCAATGCGCCCGCGGCCGTACTGATGGCCATGTACCTGTCCCTGGCCGAGGAGCAGGGCATCTCCCGGGAAAAGGTGGGCGGTACGGTACAAAACGACGTGTTAAAAGAGATTATCTGTCGCGGACAATATATCTATCCCCCGGGACCGACCATGCGCCTGACTGTCGATTTGATCGAGTTTTGCCAGCAACACGTCCCCCGCTGGAATACCATCAGCATCAGTGGTTACCATATCCGGGAATCCGGTTCCACAGCGGCCCAGGAAATGGCTTTCACTATCGCCGATGGAATCGCCTACACCCAGGCGTGTGTGGACCGCGGCATGGACGTGGACAAATTTGCCGGGAGGCTGTCGTTTTTCTTTAACGCCTTTACCAATGTTCTGGAGGAAGCGGCCAAGTTCCGGGCCGGTCGGCGCTATTGGGCCAAGGTGATGAAAGAGCGTTTCGGGGCGAAAGATCCTCGCTCGATGATGCTCCGTTATCATGTCCAGACCGGTGGGGTCACCCTCACCGCCCAGCAACCGCTGAACAATATCGTTCGGGTCGGTTTGCAGGCTTACGCGGCAGCCCTGGGCGGCTGCCAGTCCCTTCATACCAATTCCTATGATGAAGCCCTTTGCCTGCCCACCCAGGAAGCCGTTACCGTGGCGCTGCGGACGCAACAGGTCGTAGCCGAGGAAAGCGGAAGCACGGATACGATCGATCCGTTGGCCGGATCCTATTACGTTGAATCCCTGACGGATCAGATCGAAGCGGAAGTTGACGATTACATTAAAAAAATCGATGCCAAGGGAGGGACACTCCGGGCCATAGAGGATGGGTATATTCAGAAGGAAATTCAAAACAGCGCCTATCAATTTCAAAAGGAAATTGAATCGGGCGAACGGACCTATGTCGGCATCAACAAATATCAGATGGAGGAATCCCCACCGGAAAACCTGCTGCGAATTGATATGGCCGTTGGGGAAAAGGAATCCGCGAAGTTGAAGAAATTGCGCGCCGAGCGGGAACAGGCGACCTGGCGGGCGTCATTGGATCGTTTGCGGGAAGTCACCGAGGGCGGTGAGAATGTCATGCCGGCGGTTATTGATGCCGTCAAGGCCAGGGCGACGGTTGGCGAAATTTGTGATGTCTGGCGCGACGTGTTCGGAGAGTATCGACCCAAGGAATTTGTTTGATGAGCGGCCAGTGGCTGACTTATATATAAAGGAATATATTATGGCAAAAAAAAAGATCAAAATCATCGTGGCAAAACCGGGATTGGACGGACATGACCGGGGGGCCAAACTGCTTTGCCGGATTTTTGCCGAAGCGGGCATGGAAGTCGTCTACACCGGTCTGCGACAGACACCGGAGATGATCGCTGAGGCGGCCCTGCAGGAAGATGCCGATGTCGTGGGGCTCAGCAGCTTGTCCGGTGTTCACAACTATTTTTTTCCGAAAGTAGTCAAGGTATTGGAAGAAAAAGAGATCAGTGACGTTTTGATTGTCGGTGGCGGGATAATTCCAGCCGAAGACATCCCCGAACTGAAAAAAGCCGGTGTGGCGGAAATTTTCGGGCCCGGCACCCGCACGGACAAGATCGTTCAGTTTATACAGGAAAACGTTGCCGGATAAAATGTGGATTTATTTTTGCGCAAGCCCTTAGGCTTTCAAGGATGCCGATTTAGATGATAACGACCGAAGATTTAACAAAACAAGTATTAGCCGGTTCGCCGCGGGCCCTGGCGCGGGTCATTACCTGGGTGGAAAACAGCGACCCGCGTGCCGCCAAATGCTTGGAGGAACTCCATCCGCACATGGGCCATGCCCTCATCTTGGGGCTCACCGGTTCTCCCGGTGCCGGCAAAAGTTCCTTAACGGATCAAATCACCCATCATTTTAGAAAACGGGATAAAACCGTGGGGATCGTCGCCGTTGATCCGTCCAGCCCGTTTACCGGCGGGGCCCTGCTGGGGGACCGGATACGGATGAACCGGCATGCGGGGGATCCCGGTGTTTTTATCCGGAGCATGGCCACGCGCGGATTTTTAGGGGGGCTGGCCCAGACCACGGATAACGTGGTCAAGGCCATGGATGCGTCGGGAAAAGACATTGTCATCGTCGAGACTGTGGGTGTCGGCCAGGATGAAATCGATATCATGCGCATTGCCGACACCATTTGCCTGATCCTGGCACCGGGATACGGGGACATCATTCAGAGCATGAAGGCCGGCGTGATGGAAATCGCCGATATCTATGTCATTAACAAATCCGATCATGCCGGGGCGGACCAGCTGTATACCGAGGTCAATAGCCGCATATTGCAGGATACCCAAATAAAAAAAAGCCCCTGGACACCACCGGTTGTTAAAACGGTAGCCACGGAAAAGAGAGGCATCGATGACCTGGTGGAAGCGATCGGATCTCACCAGTGCCAGCTAAAAGAGAGCGGTGCCATTTTGGAGAAACGACGCGAACGGATTCGGCAACAGACATTTCAGATGATTCATTTTGCTCTGTTTCAATTGATGGAAAAGGAACTGGCCCAAAATGGCCGGTTGGAGCGGCTTGTGGACGCGATTATAGAAAGAAAGGAAAACCCATACCGGGCGATGCGGGAAATTGTGGACGAATTTATTCACACTCCGGCTGCAAGGTGATATCATTTTGCTTTTTACTTGACAAAGCCTAGGCGGTTTATAAAAACTGAAATCATTGACAATAACGAAAGCGTTTTGCAATCAGTCTGATCAAGATGCCAGATATGAATGAAAGGAAATAAAAATGGGCGTGATCGAGGACAAGCTTAAGGACCTTAAGGATCGCGAGGAAAAGATCCGGCGAATGGGCGGCGAAAAGGCCGTTGCCAAACAGACGGAAAAGGGAAAATTAACCGCCCGGCAACGGATCGGTCTGCTTTTCGATAAAGGGACGTTTCGGGAGCTGGACATGTTTGTCACCCATCGCTGTGTCAATTTCGGCATGGAAATGGTCGATATCCCCTCGGACGGCGTGGTAACCGGTCACGGTCTGGTGGATGGCCGGCCGGTCTTCGCTTTTGCCCAGGATTTTACCGCCCGGGCGGGAAGTCTGGGTGAGATGCATGCCAAAAAAATCTGCAAAGTCATGGACATGGCGCTTAAATCCGGAGTGCCCTTCGTGGGGCTGAACGATTCGGGTGGTGCCCGGATTCAGGAGGGCGTAGATGCGCTGTCCGGTTACGGCCAGATTTTCTTCCGGAATTCGGGTGCCTCCGGCGTTATTCCTCAGGTATCGGCCATCATGGGGCCCACCGCCGGAGGGGCCGTTTATTCGCCGGCCATGACCGATTTTGTGTTCATGGTAAAAAACAGCAGCTATATGTTTATCACCGGGCCGAATGTGATCAAGGCGGTCACCGGTGAGAAAATCACCTTCGAAGACCTGGGCGGCGCCATGACCCATAATGAAAAGAGTGGGGTGGCCCATTTTGCCTGCGAAAACGATGAAGACGCGTTGAGCCAGATCCGGCAACTGCTCTCCTATCTTCCCTCGAATAATATGGAAGACCCACCGGTGGTTGATACCGGTGATAATCCGCGGCGAACCGATCCCGCCTTAAACACGATTATTCCCGATAATCCCAGCCAATCCTACGATATGATGGAGGTGATACGCTCCATCGTGGATAATGGTCAGATTTTCGAACCGCATCAATATTTTGCGAAAAATATCGTTGTCTGTTTTGCCCGTTTGAACGGCCGCACTATCGGAATTATTGCCAACCAGCCCCAGGTGCTGGCCGGATGTCTGGATATCGATGCTTCGGATAAGGCCACGCGGTTTATCCGTTTTTGCGATGCCTTTAATATTCCCATACTGACCATCGCCGATGTCCCCGGCTACCTGCCGGGAAGTCAGCAGGAATGGGGAGGGATTATTCGGCATGGCGCAAAATTATTGTGGTGTTATTCCGAGGCGACGGTCCCCAAATTATTATTGGTGACCCGTAAAGACTATGGCGGATCGTACCTGGCCATGTGTTCCAAGGATCTCGGGGCCGATTATGCCCTGGCGTGGCCCGCGGCCGAAATCGCCGTCATGGGTTCTTCCGGTGCGGCCAATATTATTCACCGGCGTGAAATTAAAGAAGCCGATGATCCCAAGGCAAAGCGTGAAGAGAAGATCGAGGCGTACGAGACATTGTTTTCGAACCCGTATTGCGCCGCGGCCCGGGGCTATGTGGATGCGATCATCGAACCGGCCGAAACCCGGCCACGACTCATCGATGCGCTGGAAGTTTTATGCGCCAAACGCGAAGTTCGTCCTCCCAAGAAACACGGCAACATTCCGATGTAGTGGTCGCTCCTTAAAGAAGAGTGGAGACCATTTGGGGATATCAATATGGAGACAGACAAGATGGAAAACAAGAAAAAACTCACAGCGGCCCTGGCCGCAGTGACGGCTTATATCAAAACCGAGGAAGAGGCCCTGCTATCCATGCCGGCACCTGATGCATTTTCCCGGCCGCCGGTGTCGCCGGTAAATTTATGGGGCATGAGCGGCCGGCAGGCCATGATGCAAAATCGGAACTTGATGCAGATGAAAACCTTCCACCGGCCGGCACCTCGCTGAAGAACGGGCGACGAACAGACATCGAATGAACGCAATGAGTTGATACCAAAAATAAAAAGGGAGAACACGACAATGAACGACCACGATCAAGTCAAAATGACGACGATGAATTATGAGCCGGATCGGCCCAAGGCCGAGAATCCGTTAAAGGTGGAAGATATAAGCTTGCGCGACGGCCACCAGTCCCTGTTCGCCACCCGTGGCCGGACCGAGGATATGATCCCGGTGGCTGAATTAATGGATGAAGTCGGTTTTTGGGCAATGGAAGTCTGGGGTGGGGCCACCTTCGATACCATGCACCGGTTCCTCAATGAGGATCCCTGGGAACGGATCCGCACATTGAAACGTTACATTAAAAAGACCCCGTTTTCCATGCTGTTACGAGCCCAGAATCTGGTGGGTTATCGTAACTACGCCGATGACGTGGCTGAAGCCTTTGTGGAACGGGCGGCAGAAAACGGTATGGATATATTTCGGACTTTTGATGCTTTAAACGACTACCGAAACTTTGAGACCGTTGTACCCATTATTAAAAAATGCGGCAAGCATTTCCAGGGTTGTATTTGTTATACCATGACCGAGCCGCGCCTGGGTGGAGAGGTCTACAACCTCGACTACTATGTCAACAAGGCCAAAGACCTGGAAGCCATGGGGGCGGACACGATCTGTGTCAAGGACATGGCCGGCCTGATTGCCCCTTACGATGCGTACAATGTGATCAAGGCATTGAAGGAAAACTGTAAGGTGCCGATTCATCTGCACAGCCATTTTACTTCCGGTATGAGCTCCATGAGCCATTTAAAGGCAATCGAAGCGGGTGTGGATATTATCGACACCTGCATGACACCGTACGCCTATCGCACTTCCCATGCAGCCATCGAGCCGCTGGTGATGACTCTGCTGGGTACGGATCGCGACACCGGTTTTGATATTCGACAGCTGGCCCGGATTAACGAGATTTTTGAAAAAGAGGTGATGCCCAAGTACAAACACCTGCTGGATGATTCCAAGGTGTCCATCATCGATATCAATGTACTTCTGCATCAGACCCCGGGCGGGATGTTGTCGAACCTGGTTAACCAGCTGCGCGATATGGATGCCCTGGATAAGATCGACGATGTTTACCGGGAACTTCCCCGGGTTCGCAAGGAGTTGGGCCAGGTTCCCCTGGTTACCCCCACCAGCCAGATCGTCGGCATTCAAACGGTGAACAACGTATTGTTCGATGATGAAAACGAGCGGTACAAAATGCTTACCGCCCAGGTGAAGGATTTGTGTTACGGTTTGTATGGTAAAACGGCCGTGCCCATCGATCCTGAAGTTCAGAAAAAGGCCCTGAAGGGTTATGCAAGGGGTGAGGAACCCTTTACCGGTCGGCCGGCGGAAGTATTGGATCCCGAGCTGCCCAAAGCCAAGGAGGAAATCGGAGACCTGGCCGTCGACGAAGACGACCTGATTATATATGCCCTTTATCCGGTGACCGGAAAGAAATTTCTCAAATGGAAATATGGCAAGGAGACCCCGCCGCCCGAGGTGATGCCCAGGACATTGGACGAGGTGAAGAAGGAAGATGAGCTGATTCGCAAGGCCAAGGCCGGTGAGTTGATAGAAAAGCCGGATAAGGAAGCACCATCCAAAAGTGAAAACCTGCGGACATTTAATGTTTTCATGGACAACGATTACTTTGAGGTGGGTGTGGATGAAGTGGGCGGCTCACCGGTCATTGCCTATGCCCAGCAGATGCCCGTCCCGATGCCTGCCATGCCCCAGGCACCGGCTGCACCGCAGGTGCCAGCCCCATCGGCGCCGGCCGAAAAACCTGCCGAGCCAGCCAAGGCCGAGGAACAGGCACCCGCCGCCGAGGGCACACCGCTGGTTGCGCCCATGCCGGGAATGATTGTTAATTATGAAAAGCAAGTCGGTGACGAAGTCAGCGAAGGTGAAACCGTGGTGGTCCTGGAAGCCATGAAAATGGAGAATGCCCTGCCGGCACCCTGTTCCGGCACGATCAAGGCAATCAATTTTAACAGCGGTGATTCAGTGGCCAAAAGCGATGT
>JAOZUU010000143.1 GCA_029938515.1 Desulfobacterales bacterium
TTTCGCGCCTTGCCAGCCGGGCGCCTCAACGCCTAAAATTGTGAATTTATTTTTGCGTGAACCCTTAATGACAACCGAAAGAAAACATTCATATACAGATATAGAGAATAAAGGGATGAAATATAAGGGAGGTTCCAACGGATGAGTGCGAGTATTGAATTTAAGCCAAGAATATTGGGTTTTGTATGCCATTGGTGAGCATATGGCGCTGCTGACCTGGCTGGAGTTTCCAGACTGCAATATTCAAATGATATGAGACTGATTCGAGTGATGTGTTCCGGCAGAATCGATCTTGAATTTATACTCAGAGCCTTCTTGAAAGGGCAGGACGGCGTGTTTATCGGCGGCTGTAAGTTGAATGAGTGCAACTATGTGACCCATGGTAATTACGATGCCTTCGCGCTGACGCATCTGTGCAAAAAAATATTGGAACACATCGGCCTGAATCCGAAGAGATTGAGAACCGAATTTTTGTCCAGCGCGGATGGAAACCTGTTGGCCGAATATTCGGATGATTTCAGCCATCAAATAAAAGAATTGGGACCCCTAGGCCAAAGCGAGGGCATGGATACGAAGCTGGTGAGGTTCAAGCTTGAAGCCGCGAGGAAACTCGTTCCCTATATCAGGCTGGTGGAAAGGGAAAGGCTCAGGGTCCCGGTAAAATCAAAGCAAGCATATACTGAGTTTTTTGAAAGCAACGAAACAAACGCTCTAATTGATAAGATTTTTTCAGACAAACTGGTCATCAGCCAGATCATGTTACTTTTAGGGGAAAAGCCTCTTTCAACGAACGACATCTCCGAGCAGCTGGGCTTGAACCCATCGGATGTATCCAGGCACATGATTCATTCATCAAAACACGGAATGGTCCGATACGATACCGCCAGCAATTGCTATGCGCTGGCTTAAGGTAAAAGTGTATAGCAGTAGAAAAGAAAAAGGATAAATTTAGGAAAGTGTCTATGGAAAATGATAGAATAGATCAAATTATTGATAAACATCATGGCGAAGCAAGTTCCTTGCTTCAAATCTTACTTGATATTCAAAGTGAAAATAGTTGGCTTCCCAAGGAAGCCCTGGGGAGGGTCAGCCAAAAATTAGACGTTCCTTTAACCCGGATACAGCATATTGCGACCTTTTATAAAGCCTTTAGTTTGGTCCCTAAGGGCCGTCATGAGGTCCACATCTGTATGGGGACGGCCTGCCATGTTCGTGGCGCCACCCGTATTCTTGACACGGTGGAAGAAGCCACCGGCCTTAAACCGGGCGAAACTGACCTGGACCTGAAATTCAGTCTGGAAACGGTTAATTGCCTCGGCTGCTGTGCACTGGGACCCGTGATTAATGTTGATGGCAAGGTTCACGGAAAAATGTCACCAGTCAAGACAGCCGAAGCGTTAAAAACTTATGAGTAGGGGAAAATTATGGCGCGGTTAAAGACGCCTGAAGAATTACAGGACTTGAGACAAGAGATATTATCCAGAAGAGATCCGGACAATCCTTGCATTTCCATATGTGCCGGTGCCGGTTGTGTTGCCTCGGGCGCGGATGAAGTTATCGAAGCGTTTAAAAATGAGATTGAAAAACAAAACTTAACAACAACAGTTGATACCAAGGGAACCGGGTGTCCCGGATTTTGTGAGTGGGGTCCCGTGGTGGTGATATATCCTAAGGAAATATGCTATCTTCAGGTTAAGGCCGAGGACGTTCCCGAGATTGTCGAACAAAGCATAAAAGGAAACAAGATTGTTGAGCGTCTGTTGTACGAAGACCCGGCCACAGGGGAAAGGGCAGTCAAAGAATCTGATATTTCCTTTTATAAGAACCAGGAACGAACCGTTCTGTGCAATAACATTAAGATTGATTCCAAGAGTATTGATGATTATTTGGCGATTGAGGGTTACTCAGCGTTGGCCAAAGCCCTGAGTGAAATGACCGATGTTGAGGTTCTGGAAGAAGTTAAAAAATCCAACCTGAGAGGTAGAGGCGGGGCCGGCTTTCCCACGGGTAAAAAATGGGAAGGATCACGCAATGCGCCTGAGCCGATTAAATATGTCATTGTCAATGCCGATGAGGGTGATCCCGGCGCGTTTATGGATAGAGCGCTTCTTGAAGGAAATCCCCATTCAATTTTAGAGGGACTGATCATTGGCGGTTATGCCATCAAAGCTCACGAAGGCTATTTTTATGTTCGACAGGAATACCCCCTGGCCGTAGAGAATATTAACCTGGCCATTAAACAGGCGGAAAGCTATGGCCTGCTGGGTAAAAATATTCTGGGTTCAGGTTTTGACTTTAAAGTGTTTGTGCACCAGGGGGCCGGTGCCTTTGTTTGTGGTGAATCAACGGCATTGATGACGTCTCTGGAGGGGAAAGTAGGCGAACCCAGGCCGAAGTATACCCGTTCCAACATCAAGGGGCTATGGAATAGGCCCAGTGTGTTGAATAATGTTGAGACCTGGGCGAATGTCCCCCTTATTATTAATAAGGGAGCTGACTGGTTTACGTCTGTTGGAACCGAAAGCAGTAAGGGAACCAAGATATTTTCCCTGGTCGGCAAAATCACCAACACCGGACTTGTGGAAGTCCCCATGGGCATGACTCTGAAAGATATTATCTATAAAATCGGCGGTGGTATTCCTGACGGAAAAAAGTTTAAAGCCGTTCAGACCGGTGGGCCGTCCGGCGGATGCATCCCGGAAGATAAGCTGGATTTGGAAGTGGGATTTGATGAACTGACAAAGGCAGGTTCAATGATGGGGTCCGGTGGGATGATCGTTTTGGATGAAGATACCTGTATGGTGGATGTGGCCAGGTACTTTATCGAATTTCTTACCGATGAATCCTGCGGTAAATGTGTTCCCTGCCGTGAGGGCTTACGGCAGATGCACAGAATCCTGACCAACATCACCCGGGGCAAGGGGAAAGAAGGCGATATCGAGCTATTGGAAGCGTTGTCCGAGACTGCCGCGGAAGCGTCCCTTTGTGCTTTGGGCAAGAGTGCTCCGAACCCGTTCCTAAGTACGTTACGTTATTTTAGGGACGAGTATGAGGCCCATATCAAAGAAAAGAGATGCCCGTCGTTGTCCTGCAAGGAGTTGATCGCGTATTATATTGACCCGTCAAAGTGCCAGGCCTGTATGATCTGTGCTCGAAAGTGCCCAGCAGGAGCGATTGACGGTGGTAAGAAAAAAATCCATATTGTTGATCAAGAGAAATGCACCAGTTGCGGAACCTGCTTGGAAGTTTGCCCCCCTCGTTTTGATGCGGTAATAAAGCTTTCCGGCCAAAAGATTCCGGATCCGCTCCCCGAAGAAGAAAGAATGATAACGAAAAAGAGTAAAAAACAATGAGTGAAATCCAATTAGAGATTGATGGAAAAGAAGTAAGCGCAGCTGAAGGCATGACGATCCTGGAGGCTGCCCAACATGTGGGGCTATACATACCAACGCTTTGTCACCATGAGAAACTGGAACCCTACGGCGGATGCCGGGTTTGCATCGTTGAAGTGGAAGAACGCGGTTGGAAAAAGCTCGTTGTTTCATGTGTTTACCCGGTGCAAAATGATATTATCGTAAGAACCCGGTCTGAAAAAGTGGATCGGATCCGCAAGACCATTATTGAACTTTTGATGGCCCATGCGCCTGATTCTCCCCAGCTGGTGGAGATGGCAAAAGAGTACGGCGCGGTAAGGGATCGGTTTGAAAAAGATCCATCATTTTGTATCCATTGCGGCCTGTGCGTTAGATACTGTGCCGAGGTGGCCAAGAAAAATGCCATTGGGTTTGTTGACCGGGGAATAAACAAAGAGATCAGTTTTATTCCGGAGATTGCCGCCAAAGAATGCAATGACTGCAAGGAATGCTTTCCTCTCTGTCCAACATCGTATCTCCAGGCATGTTACGTTTTAACCCAAGGCCTCGCGTTTCCCTCTCCTTCTGTTGAACCCACGTCAGAGGAATAGGCAGCGATTCATACGGAGCGAATAAGAATTCTGAATTTTTAATGCATTCTTGATATGAAGAAATAATTAATCAGGATAAATTGGAATTGTGAAAATAAATCCAGATTTTGCTTCACCCTGTGGCCTTTATTGCGGAGTCTGTGCCATTCATATCGCACACCGTGATAATAATAAAAAATTGAAGGAAAGGTTAGTTAATCTTTACAAAGGAGGCATTCCTGGCAAGGGCACGCTTCCCAACAGTGAAAACCTTTCAATAGAAAATATTCGATGCCAGGGGTGCCTATCTGATGATCTGTTTTTACATTGCAAAAAGTGTGAAATAAGAGAGTGTACGAGGAATAAAGGATATACCGGATGTCATCAATGCGACGAATTTCCCTGTCAGTATATCGAAAATTTTCCGATGGCTGTTGGGAAAAAGGTTATTTTACGAGCTGTCCCATATAGAAGAAAAGTAGGTGCTGAGAAATGGCTTCAAGATGAAGAAGCCCGCTATATTTGTCCTGAATGCGGTAATAGAGTTTTTCGGGGCGTTGTAAAATGTAATCAATGTAAAGCCAAGTTGGATTTGGACTAGTTTTTTATAAGACATTAACTTTCTCCCAACCCGGATAAACCGGAGAGAATAGCCATTAAGACACAAATAATAAATGGTTATTATAATAAAACTTCGTGTCCTGGTGTCTTGGTAGCAAGAATATTTGATTAGATAAATCCTTCGCAAATATGATGTGATTTTGAAAGATAGGTACTAAAGGAACCGCAACAATTGGGTGCAGGAAATAATACTGTAACTTTTCAGTCGCTTAGGTGTATAAGCGGGAGTTGCAGGGTCAGTCCTCTCGAATTGATCGGAGAGGAACCACTTTTGATTCGTATCGATGAAAAACCGTATTCCGTGGTCATGAGAACCCCCGGGGAAGAGTTATTTCATGCGGCGGGGTTCTGTCTTGGAGAAGGGATTGTGGATTCTCCGGATGACTTCATGACCATCGGATATTGTAAAGATCTGGATCCGAATGTTATTGATATTCGGCTGAAGCCTGAGAGGCGTGAAAAGATCCCTGATCTTCTTGAGAGGCGGAGCTTTGTAAGCCAAACCAGTTGCGGTATTTGCGGTAAGGAGCTGATCAAGGACCTTTATCAGATATTAACTCCGGCGGAAAACGGTTTTGAGGTTGAAATTACCCGTATTTTTGATTGTATCAACAATCTATACGAAAAACAGCATTACTATCCGAGAACAAGAGGATCACATGCTGCATTGATATTTGACGATCAATTGGAAATGGTCTCTTTTGCCGAGGATGTTGGTCGGCATAATGCGCTTGACAAGGCAATCGGGAAAGCATTTATGGACCGGAAACTGTTTAAAGCCAGCCTCCTGGTTCTATCTTCAAGGATAAGTTATGAATTGGTTCAAAAAGCTGCCAGGGCGCATTTGCCGATGATGATCAGTAAATCAAGACCGACCGCCCTTGCCGTCGAAATGGGTCAGACCCTTAACATGACACTGGCCTGTGCTTTTGACGAATCTGAATTATTAATAGTTTGCGGTGAAAACCGCATCATGAGAAAATAAAACCGGCCAACAACCGAATATAAAAAATAAACAGGAGGAAAATTTGAAAATTCTCACCACAGTGAAAAAAGTAGTTGATGTGGAATTGAATATGCATGTGAAGGATGGTGCTCTTGTTGAAGACGGACTGCAATACGTGATCAATGCGTGGGATGAAAGTGCGGTGGAAGCCTCTGTCCAACTTAAGGAAAATAACAATGCGGAAACTACCCTGGTGAGTGTCGGCGGCGGTGACAACACCGATGTCATCCGGCGTTGTTATGCCATGGGGATCGAAAATGGCATCCATATCGAGGACCCTGCCCTGGATAAGGCCGATTCATCCGTCTATGCCAAGGTGTTGCAAAAGGTTTATGAGGTGGGCGACTATGATCTGGTTATCACCGGCAAACAGGCCCAGGACACAGACAGTGGCCAGACCGGGATCATTCTGTCGGAATATTTAGGGCTGCCATGCGTCAGCAATGTTATTGCCATCGAAGTAATCGATGATCAGCATATTAAGGTATCCCGAACGGGAGATGCCGGCACCGAAATTGTTGAAGTGGAACTACCTGCCGTGGTTACGGTTGATGTCAGCATTAATGAGCCGCGGCTGCCCGCTATGCGGGGTGTCATGATGGCTAAGAAAAAGAAAATCAATGTCATGGATCTGGCCACTTTGGGAATTTCACCGGATGAAATCAGCGGTGCTCGCCCGAAATCGGAAGTTGTTGAATTTATGGCCTCACAAACCCGCCAGGGCGGGCAGAAATTTGAAGGTGACGCGGCTGAAATTACCACCCAGGTGGTTAATCTTTTGGCCAATGAAGCCAAGGTGTTATAGCGAGGTTAAAAAATATTTGCTATCGTCATTGAATACGAATCGGAATGATAAGAGGAAAACAATATTATGGCTAAAGTACTCGTAATTGCAGATATCAAAGAGGGTGTACTCAAAGGCAGCACCGCCGAACTTTTATCCAAAGCCAAGGCCATCGGCGCGGAAACCGCCGTGGTTGCGATCGGCAGTGGCATCGAATCTTTAATCCCTGATCTGGCCGTCGCAGGATCTGATACGCAATACATCGCTGATGATCCCAGTCTGGAGCTGTTTTCCGCCAGCCCATACGCAGCCAGCGTCATCGATGCCGCCAAGCAATCTGGTGCCAATCTGATCTGGTTCGGTTTTTCCGAAAGCAGCAAAGCCGTTGCCCCGAGGGTTGCCGCGCAGCTGGATGCAGCCTGCGCCAATGAAATCACCGATATATTATTAGAAGGTGATGAGATTGAAATCATCAGGCCCGCCATCACCAATAAAGTAATGCAGCGTGTCAAAGTCAATACCGATAAACTGGTAGCCGTGATCAGGGCTGGTGCGTTTGAAGCGACGGATGGAATCACGGGAATTAAAAACATCGTCAAGCTTTCCCCCCCGGCACCTGACTTAAAGTCCGTAATCAAGGAACTCGTATCGGACGCGAGCGGTGAAATCGATCTTGCCGATGCCGACGTCGTCATCTCAGTGGGGCGAGGCG
>JAOZUU010000144.1 GCA_029938515.1 Desulfobacterales bacterium
GTGACCACGGCTAAAACAAAGCCGGCCGGTGCATCACAGCCATCAGTATCCACCGATCAAGGGTATGGGTGCCTGGTGGATACCACCCTGTGTGTCGGCTGCCGCAAGTGTGAACAGGCCTGCAATGAACGCCACCACCTGCCTGAACCGGTGGAACGTTTTGACGAATTAGCCGTATTGGAGAGAGAACGGCGAATGGATGAAACGTCTTATACGGTGGTCAATAAGTATTACCCCAAAAACGTTGGCACCCTGACCTGGCGCAATCGACCCGAGTTTGTCAAATTCCAGTGCATGCACTGTAACGACCCGTCCTGCGTGTCGGCCTGTATCGTCGGAGCCCTGACCAAACAGGAAAACGGGGCCGTCATATACGATGCGAAAAAATGCATCGGCTGCCGCTACTGCATGGTCGCCTGTCCGTTCCAAGTACCGGCCTACGAGTATCACAATGCGCTCACCCCGGAAGTAAGAAAATGCACCTTTTGCTATCAATCCGTTAAAGAAGGCGGCTTGCCCGCCTGTGCCCAGATCTGTCCCCGGGAGGTCATCACTTTCGGTAAAAAGGATGAATTGTTAAGACTGGCCCGCTGGAAAATGAAAAAAAATCCCGGTAAATATGTCGACCACATTTACGGTGAACATGAAGTGGGCGGTACTTCCTGGCTCTACCTGGCCTCGGAACCTTTCGAATCCATCGGTTTCCCGAAGCTGGGCACCGAGGCCCCTCCGCGGTTGACCGAGGCGATTCAACACGGCCTGTTTCAGTATTTTGCGGCCCCCATTATCTTATATGGCGTCCTGGGCGGGGTGATGTGGGGGACAGGCTACTTAAAAGATAGCGAAAGCAAAATTGATGAGAACGAGAATCACAAAGGAGACAGCGCATGAAATCCCATGAAGCGGCTGCACCGGTTGAAGAGAAATTCCTTACCCCGGGCGTAATGGTATTGTTGGCGCTGATGGCCGTTGGCGGGGCTTTTGTGGCGGTACGCTTTTTATTCGGTATCGGCAAAGTGTCCAACTTGAGTAACCAGGTCCCCTGGGGTATCTGGATCGGCATCGATGTGGCAACGGGAGTGGCATTGGCGGCCGGCGGTTTTACCACCGGTGCCATCGCGTACGTCTTTAACCGCGATCAATACCATGCCGTGATTCGACCGGCCCTTTTGACAGCCATGCTGGGCTATACTTTTGTGGTGCTGGGCCTGCTGATCGATATCGGCCGGTACTGGAATATCTATAGCCCCATGCTCAACTGGAATGGCAATTCGGTGCTGTTTGAAGTGGCCATATGCGTGATGATCTACTTGAATGTACTGTATATCGAATTCATTCCCATCGTCACCGAACGCTTCAAAGGCCGGGTCAATTTACCCGGATTTCTGGCGGGCCTGAACAATCTGGTGGAAAAAATCCTCGATATCGCCGATAAGATCCTTGGAAAAATCATGTTTATTTTTATTATCGCCGGTATCGTACTCTCCTGCCTGCACCAGTCAAGCCTCGGATCGTTGATGCTCATCGCACCCTATAAAGTGCACCCGCTGTGGTATACGCCCATTTTGCCGTTGTTGTTTCTGTTGTCCGCCTTTGCCGCCGGATACCCCATGGTTATTTTCGAATCCATCGTCGTGTCCAGCTCCTTTAATCGAAAACCGGAAATGGAAGTGCTTACCCCCCTCGCCAAATACATGCCGGTACTGATGGGACTCTATCTGGCTTTCAAGATGGGTGATATGATCGTACGCGGCACCTATGTCTATCTGTTGGACGGCACCTACCAGACCAACGCTTTCATCGTGGAGATTGTTTTTGGGGTGATCCTTCCGTTTGTCCTTCTTTTATCCAGACGGGTCCGGCGGTCTCCGGGCTGGCTCTTTTTTGCCGCCACCGCTTTTGTGCTGGGAATCGTGTTAAATCGCATCAATGTCTTTGTCGTCAGTTATACCCCGCCCTACCAGTTGAAAACCTACTTTCCCGCCCTGGGTGAAATATTTATCACGGTGGGACTGATCGCCACCCTTATGTTTATTTATCGGGTGTTTGTCTTTATCTTTCCGGTACTGGGCGCGAAACCCGAAAAAATGTCCCCCACCGCCCTTGGGATAATTGCCCTGGCAATCGTGACCTGGACGATTACGCCCTCCCATGCGGCCGAAGACAGGATCACGATTAAGCGCCCCGTGCCCCTTGAAGAAAGCATCACACCGTCCATTGCCGACGCACCCAAACTGATCACGCTCAACAATCCAATCGTCAATAAATACAGCAACAACTATGAATCTGTACGGTTTATGCACGCCAAGCATGCCAATGTATTAAAGGATTGCAGCATCTGTCATCATCGCATGCCGAGAGAGAAAGGCGATACCTACGGGAAGCCGGTAAACATGTCCGAACTAAAAGCAAATGAATCGGTACCGGTGGGGTGTGCCCAGTGCCATGGAGAGCCGTTTAACCCCAAGAACCTTCATACACCGGGTTTAAAGGGCGCCTACCACCAGCTCTGTATGGACTGCCATCAGCAGTCAGAACAGATCCCTCATATCCGCGGGCCGATTCTCTACAGCGCCATGGTCCGGGGGGCAGTGGCGCGCACCCTCGATACCCGGGCCCCCACGGATTGTCTGGCATGCCATGCCGCCAAGGTGCCGGATCACAACCAGCTGGTAAAACTGGAAGAAAAGGTCGATGCCCTGGCGGTCACCAAAAACTGTCTCTCCTGCCATGAAAACGAAGGCAAGGCCATTTTAGAAACGGCCCATTGGAAATGGCACGGATCGTCTCCGTATACGGTCGGGCAGGAGAACCGCAACGATATCGGTAAAAGTCATAACACTATCAACAACTTCTGCATTAACCTCAACGGCAACTGGCCCCGCTGTACCAGCTGCCACATCGGCTACGGCTGGAAGGATCAAAACTTCGATTTTAATGACATGACCAAAATCGATTGTCTGGTCTGCCATGATACCACCGGCACTTACAAAAAATCGCCGGCAGGGGCCGGTTTTCCCAAAGAGAACGTGGATTTGGTCACGGTAGCCAAAAATGTGGGCCGCCCCAGTCGCAACACCTGCGGGATGAACTGCCATTTCCTTGGCGGTGGGGGTGATGCCGTCAAACACGGCGATATGAGCTCATCTTTAACCAAACCGGACAAAGACTTTGACGTTCATATGGGCGCTGGCGATGGAATGGATTTCAAATGCCAGGATTGCCATAAAACCCGTAACCACATGATCTCGGGTCGCAGTATTTCGGTGGCCGCCGTGGAAGGTGATCTTTCCTGCGAGTACTGTCATACCGACAGCCCCCACATCGGCAGCGAATTGATCGACCACCACTTAAATAAGCACACCAAGCATGTGGCCTGTCAAACCTGCCATATCCCCATTTATGCCAAAGACCGACCCACCAAGGTTTTCTGGGACTGGTCCCAGGCGGGCAAGGATATTAAAGGTGGCAAAGACAAGTACGGCATGCCCACCTTTATTAAGAAAAAAGGAAGTTTTAAATGGAAAGAAGCCGTCAAACCGGTTTATAAATGGTACAATGGTACGGTCCAGCGCTATCTTTTGGGAGATCGCATTAACGAAAAGGGAGTGACCGAACTGGCCAAACCGGTGGGAAGTATTAAAGATCCGGCCGCCCGCATCTATCCGTTTAAAATCCATGAAGGCAAACAACCCAGTGATGCCGTTTATAAATATCTGCTGGCGCCCCAATTGTGGGGAGGATTCTGGAAGCACTGGGATTGGAATAAAGCGTTTGAAAGCGGCATGCAATCCGCCGGTATTCAATACAGCGGTAAGTATGAATTTGTAAACACCATCATGTACTGGGGCCTCACCCACGAGGTGCTGCCCAAGGAGAGTGCCCTCTCCTGCGCCGAATGTCACCGCTCACTGGTCAAGGCCCCTTATTGCGGCAAGTGTCACCAGGAAAGACCGGACGTCAATTTTAAGGAACTGGTTCATAAAGGGGTCAACTTTAAATTCCTGGCTGATCTGGGAAGAGATGTTGAAAACCTGATCGGCAAAACCAACTATATCGATTATGAAGCCCTGGGATACGAAGGTGATCCCATCAAAACCGGGGGAAGATTCGACAAGCTACCCATGGGAAGAATAGAAAAGCAGAGCGCTTCTCTAGACTAATTATTTAACCAATCACAACTATTGAAGGAGGCATGCAAATGAAACGTGTTGGCTCGGTCATCCTAATCGCCATTTTTCTGATCTGCTGCATCGGTCTGGCTTTTGCCGGTGAAAAAGGCAACGCCCGTAAAGGTAAATACCTTTACCGAAAAAATTGCCGTACCTGTCATGTCGACGGCGGTGATGCCAAAGCGCTCAGCCCCATTGACAAGGAACAGGCCGGATGGCAGCAGGTGTTTGACAATTATAAGGAGTTGGCCTGTGCAGACAAATGGGCGGAGATGAGCGAAAAAGATATTGCCGATATCTACGCGCATCTCTGGGGACACGCCAAAGATTCCCCTTCACCGGCAAAATGTGAGTAGGGGTTGTCCGGTTTACCCGTTAGCCCGCCTGCCCCGCAGTTTTTTTAGCGGGGTTAGCCGGTTGCAAATTCAGTCAACGACCGGAAAAGTTGCAGGCTAACGGAAAAATCGGTTATTTATTATGATCTAAGGCAATTTTTCAATATCTGGCACTACGAAAATCCATGTAGAAGCGAGCTTGCTCGCAAATTGGGCGCCAAGATCGCGAGAAAACTCGCTCCTGCAATAAATAACCATCACTAATTGAGACCATTCGATCTAAGTAGTCATCTTTTTAAATCAACCTGTTCAGGCTTTTTACCTTGAACCCTGAACGTTGAACCGCTTAACATAGGTAAGACCGACTGGAGAAGGAAATGGCAGGAAAGATGAAAGGGAAATGGACGCGCCGCGGGTTTTTAAAATTTTCCGGGGCCACGGCGGCGACCACGGCATTGGGTGGTCGCACCCGGGTGTTGCATGCGTTGACCGCTTCGGCGGGCTCGGATAATTCCGATCAAACGCAAAGACACTTTTCCACTTGCGACATGTGCTTTAATAAATGCGGCCTGATTGTCCGGATGGAAAACGGGGTGGTGAAGAAACTAGACCCGAATCCCAAGTTCACCAAATCCCGGGGCATGCTGTGCGCCCGGGGAAATGCGGGCATTCAGCAGTTATACGATCCCGACCGCCTCAAATATCCCCTGTTGCGAAAAGGTGCCCGGGGAGAAGGCCGATGGCATCGGCTTACCTGGAAACAGGCCCTGGATCATGCCGCCGAGAAGCTTGAACGTATCGCCGCGGAATATACCCGTTGTGGGGTTCTGTTCATGGCCGGCAGTGATTTGCAGACAAAATTCGTCCGGCGCTTTGCCGAAGCGTTTGGATCATTTAACTTCGTTTCCCACGAATCCAACTGTCTGCTAAGCCGCAACCGTGCCTTTATCGATACGTTCGGAGTGGTTCCCGATCCCGATATTTTGAATTGCAAATACGTCATCATGGCCGGAGCCAACCGGTTCGAGGCATTGGTGACTCCGGATAGTATCGACATGATCACGGCCATGGAAAACGGGTCCAAGCTGGTAGTGCTGGATCCTCGTTTTACCAAAACGGCGGCCCTGGCCCACGAATGGCACCCCATCAAACCCGGTACGGACATGGCCTTTTTTCTGGCAGTGGCCCATGTGATCATTTCCGAGGAACGCTACGATAAAAAATTCATCGCCGAGAAAACTTTTGGCTTTGAACAACTGAAACAGCACGTCCAGCCGTATACGCCTGAGTGGGCCGAAAAAGAGTGTGAAATTCCAGCCGTGGACATCACCCGTATTGCCCTGGAACTGGCGGCGGCCGCACCGGCGGCTATGGTTTACCCCGGCCGCCGGACTTCGGACTACGAAGATTCCAGCCAGATACGACGATCATTTGCCATCGTCAACGCCCTGCTGGGCAACTGGGATAAACCCGGCGGCCTCACGGTGCCCTTAAAGCTGAAAGGCGGATCTATTTCCATTGAGTCACCCTGGTATGATGACAATCCCGAAGAGCGTATCGACACCCACCAATCCTCCATGATGTTTGAAGAGGAGGGCTCTTTCAAGCATGCCCGGGATGCCGTTATCGCGGGCAAACCCTACCCCGTCAAGGGATTTATGAACTATAAGACCAACCCGATGGCCACCGGCGCCAACCGGAAAAAAACCATCGAGATGATCCGCAAGCTCGACTTCATGTTGACGATCGATATCACCATGAGCGACACGGCCTGGATGGCGGATCTGGTTCTTCCGGCGCCATCCTACCTCGAGCGAGATGACCCCATCGCCTTTTTCCATGCCGCCTCGGCCGGTTACGGTGCCGCCGTGCGCAATCCGGTGGTTAAACCCCTGTTCGAATCCAAGCCGGTTTTCTGGATCATGAAAGAACTGGCCAAACGACTCGACCTGGGAGAACACTTCGGTTTTTCCATGGACGATTACCGTAAAGCCCAGCTTAAAAAGTTACCCGAGGTCCGTGAGGCCCTTGAAAAAGATGGCGTTTACGTTAAATCCGAGACCATTCACGGACGCCACGATGGACGGTTCAAAACTCTTTCAAAAAAAATTGAATTGTACAACCAGCGCTATGAAAAAGCAGGGATAGATCCCATGCCGGTTTACCGTTCGCCCAAACGTGTGCCTTACGGAAAATTCAGGCTCGTGGTGGGCCGCAACGCCTATATCACCCAGGGATCATCGACCAACAATACGTTGCTGGCCGAACTGGTCCCGGAAAATGAATTGTGGATCCACCCGGGAGCCGCGACATCTCTTGGAATCGATACGGGGGATACGGTCGATGTGAGCAGTGCGGTGGGCACGGGAAGGATCAAGGCCAGACTGACCAAGGAAATCCGGCCGGATACAGTCTATATGGATAGCGGTTTCGGGGTCCTGTCCAAGGGACTCGCCACGGTATATGGCAAGGGGGCCTCGATCGTCGATATTATTGAAGATAAAAACGACGAAATGACTGGAAACATGGCCATGCATGAAACCATTGTATCCGT
>JAOZUU010000145.1 GCA_029938515.1 Desulfobacterales bacterium
TGGTCGCCGTATCGGCTATGAACGGGTTAAGTGTCGCCGGCATGGCGATTGGCGCTAGTATCGCCATGCCGGAAATGCTTAAACGAAAATATGACAAGGTCATGGTTACCGGCGTCATCCAGGCGGGCAGTTCCCTAGGCATCATGGTCCCGCCCAGCGTGGTTCTGGTTCTTTATGGAATGATTGCCAGGCAGTCAGTAGGCCAACTATGGCTGGCCGGTGTTTTTCCTGGCCTCCTGTTGGCAGCCTTGTTTGTCGTATATATCGCTATTCGATGTAAGCTTCAGCCACATATGGGACCGACGTTATCCCTGGAGGAGCGGCGACAGATAAGCTGGGGGCAGAGATTTCGGCTGCTCAGGGCCGGGATCATTCCCCTTGTCATTATTTTTTCCATGACGGGGCTGTTCTTGATGGGGATAACCAGTCTGGTCGAGTGTTCGGCCGCCGGTGCGGTGGCAACGACCATTGCCGCCATTGTCAAGGGCCGGTTAAACCGGCAGGTGCTCGAAGACACACTCCGTAATACGCTGAGCGTCAGCTGCATGTTTATGTGGGTGATTCTGGCGGCCCTTTGTTTTGGTGCCGTTTTTGACGGTCTTGGCGCTGTGCATGCGATCAAGTCCCTGTTCCTCGACAGGTGGGGCCTCAGTCCGTGGGGAGTCCTCGTCATGATGCAGCTGTCCTACATTCTGATGGGGATGTTTCTGGACGATACGGCCATGCTCATCATTGTTGCACCGCTGTATGTCCCCCTGGTCATCAGCCTGGGATTCAACCCGATTTGGTATGGTGTTCTCTATACCATCACCTGCCAGATTGCGTATATGACGCCTCCCTTTGGCTACAACTTGTTTCTCATGAAAGCGATGGCTCCTAAAGAGGTGACGCTGGCAGACATCTACCGTTCGATCATACCCTTTGTACTGGTTATGTGTGTCGGCCTGGTTATCGTCATGCTGTTTCCCGAAATAGCTCTGTGGTTGCCCAATTTATATTTTGGGAAATGAAGAAGCTCAAAAAAATGAAACTACCGAAAATCCGGATCAAAAACGGTTTTCAAAACAGAGTGATTTAATCCGGGCGAACCACAAGAGGGGATTACGAATTCTTCTCAAGGCAAGTTTGGCGCGGGATATTTGATGGCTGTCAGGGAAAATGCATCCGTATATGGCCTCATCGTGCATATGGATGATAAATCGAATCTCTTTTTCGATCTGGGGAAATCGATGTTCCAGACGAATCCCGTATTCTTTGGGTGTCTCGGTAACGACATGACGGAAGCCGCTGAACCGGCCCCAGCGCAGAAGGCGTTTATACAATTTTTCTGCTGCTCGTGAAGTATCGGGATTATCTAAAATTTTGTTCCAGAGGATCGAAAAGAGGTTCTTTGCAGAGTAGATAAAAAATAATAGAAGTTCCCATATACCCTTTTTATCTTTTTCCTCCACTGTCTCTAAAAAAAACCATTTTATCTTTGAAAAGAGCCATTTTAAGAGACGGTAGAGTATGAAACCGGCCATAGCCAGCAGTATCGTTATTGTTATACCTATAAAGAGGTAATGAAGGATTCCCAACTCTCCTCCTGACCGGTTTATGGCTGGCAGAAGATCGCCGGTCGGTCCCTCCCCCAATTTGCGACGGAACCCGCTTTCAAGAAAAACACGTGATAGAGCAATTAAAATCTGCTCCATGGGCCTTTTCACGGCTCCGAGTAGACCGAAACTAGCCTCGGCAAAGGTTTGAAGTTTCGGTAAAAAAAGAATGAACAACCCGCCGCCCAACATTAGGGTGATAAACGTAAAGGTCAAGGCAATTCCTGCACCCTTTAAATATATGACACCACCGGTTTGAGAAGGGCTGCGAGTATGGACAAGGCCCATCGAGAAGAGACCCAGGATAAAAAAGGAAATGATAGATTTTGTAGATGAATGTTCCATGGGAATGGAGGCGCCTTTTACCGCGATAATAAGTTTAATAAGCAGTAGGAGAAGTAAAAATGCAAGTCCCAGATCGAAACGGTGGCTGATTTTTGCCTGATCGGTTGGCCTTGTAATCATCCGAATCCCGCAGAACCAAAGGATCCAGACGCACAGGAGGATTAAGATCAGGATGGGCCACTCCGCAGCTACGCGCTCATGCATAAATAGTTCCGGAATCCAACCAAAACGCCAGAAGGGAAGGTCGAGTTCGTAATAGCGATGACAGAGTCCTAGGGAGGCAAACAAAAATCCCATTAAATGAAGGCCGGATACATATACCCGGCGCCATCCCCTCTGGTGGTGGATGTAGGTGATCAGGCTTGCCACAAGAAAAATCAGGGTAGCTTCAAACACGGAAACTGGTTTTTGGGAAAGAGAGACAAAGATAAAGGATGTGCAGGCATAAAAGCAGGTTAGCACCATCCCACCGGATGAAAGGACCAGAAGAGTGCTTTTTGGGTTTATCATTATTTAGGGCTCTCAGGGGCGAGAATGCTTTCCAGGAAAATGGTATCTTCTTCTTGTGAATCCCTATCCATATCAAAGTCGTTAGATTTTTTCGCTACCGCAAATCGAATGGAAATATTTCTATGTTTCATGAATGCGACAGCAGACCGAGTTTGTTCTGATAGTTGATAGGAAAAATAGATACTGCTGGTTCCCCAGGGGATCTGAAAACCTCTCGATAGAATGTCCGTTACAGGGGCGGCTTTCTCAGCGCTCATTCTGGCAAGGGTTTCAAGGATGGCAGCCACCTGCAGGGGACTTCTTGAGATAGGTATGATCTTTGGTCCTCCGCCAAGGATTTTGCCGTTTGTGGCAAATCCGACGGCAATACCGCGACGATCCATTTGAAGGATGAGTGAGGCGATAACCTCCAGGATTCTTTCAAAGTCTTCCCTGGCCGGTTCATTTTCAAACTGATCGACATCGAGAAGGAAAAGTACTTTTTCCTGTTCGGCAGGTTCACAGAGCTTTTCCTGCAACCGATTGTGTCGTGCGCTCGCCTTCCAATGGATTCCTCGCGCCGGCCTTCCCGGTTGATAGTCGCGTGTCCCGAAAACAAATACCGGGTCTTCCACCGGACTCTTTGCCCCGGGGATGCCGAAAAATTCCCTTTTAGGGAGTGTAACCGACCGGATATTAACAATGCGAGGATAAACAATGACTTCAAACCGCTCCGTTGCTGACGTTCTCCTGGAATAAAATCCGAAGAGATCTCCTGCTCTCAGTATCGGAGGACCAAGGTCGTAAACACCCCTCCTGTCTGGAAAAAACTCCCTGGAAAAAACAGCTTGCTGGTACCAGAGAAGACCGGTCTCTTCGCTGATCCATTGACCCGTATCAGATGAGACAATCGCTCTGGGAGCGAAAAGATCGACTTTGAACAGTACCGGGAGTAATTTCGAATTAATGACCCGAATGCCTATTTTCAGTTTCTCGCCGGGAAACAGTCTGGCCCGATTAAGCGCTATTTTGCATTCGACATTATTCAGGCTTGCCCGGCTCCAGAGATAAGCAATTAGACCCACGGCAAGAACGATGAGGGCAAAGAGTGTCAATTCCGTTACGTTATAAATCAGAGCAATAAACAGGCAGAGGAGCATAAAGGCTTGAACGAAAAATACCAGGAAGACAGATGAGGGTGCTTCAAGTAAAGGGGGTCTCATTCTGCTCATTCTTATTGCGGCACCGGGATTCGGGAGATGATTTCTTCAAGGGTATGCTCGGGGCTTTCCCCGCTGAGTTTTCCCTTCTCACTCAAAATAATTCGATGACCCAGCACGGGTAGTATCAGCTCTTTGATGTCATCAGGAAGCACAAAACTGCGGCCTCTTAGGGCCGCAAGTCCCTGGGCGGCGCGCATCAACCCCAATGAACCCCTTGGGCTCGATCCGAAACGCAGACTTTCATGATGCCGGGTGGCAACCACGATGTCGGTAATATACTCACGAATCGGGGTGGATATCCTTATCTCTTTACGTCGTTGCTGCATATGGGTAAGTTGTTCAGGGTCGGCAACGGGTTCGAGGGAGATGAGCGGGTCATCTTTCTGAAATCTTTCCAATATGGCCATTTCCTCCGCCTTACTGGGATAGCCCAGGCTGATTTTAAGCAGAAAACGATCCAGCTGTGCCTCCGGTAGGGGAAAGGTACCCTCAAGTTCAATGGGATTCTGTGTCGCCAGCACCAAAAACGGCTTCGGAAGCGGATAGGTCTTACCGTCAATGGTTATCTGGCGTTCCTCCATGCTCTCGAGGAGACTTGACTGGGTTCTCGGAATTGCTCGATTGATCTCATCCGCCAGGAGGATATTTGTCAAAACCGGCCCTGCCTGAAATTTAAACTGCCCGCTCTTCTGATCATAGACATTGAATCCGGTAATATCCGCAGGCAGCAGGTCCGGGGTGAACTGGATTCGTTTAAACGATCCCCTGATACTTTTTGCAAGGCACTTTGTTATCAGCGTTTTTCCAACACCCGGCACATCTTCCAGCAGGACATGGCCATCGGCAAGGAGAGCGACCATAAGGAGTTCAAGCGAATCATCCTTTCCCACAATAACGCTGGATATATTTTCAATGATTTTTTTTCCAATCTCGAAATCCATGATATCCTCTACCCCTTAATTTCCAGTCCGCGATGTTTAAGGGCCTCGGAAATAAAATCCTGTTATTGCGCCTTGAGCCGAGCTGCGGTCGCGTTTCTTTCGCCATTGTTACAATTCACACGATCTAATAACTGCAGGGACAACGCGGCATACAGTTCTCATTCTGATGAAATTGAACATTTTTTAAAAGTCACTCGGCAACGGTATTTCTTCACAGCAACTCCGCCATCGCCGGTGCCCCCAGGTCCACTGCTCGGGTGCCATTTTGATCGATTCCTCAATGTAACCATTGATCTTTGCTGTAACAGATCGAACGGCATCTTTTCTATCCATGTGGGTGTAAGGGGTTAAATCCAGCAGGTCGATATCAATCAGGTAGTCGCCAGGGGCTCTTCGAATACATCTCCCCATGAAGAGGGGGCTGTTATATTTAATGGCGAGAGTCGCGGGTATGGATACGGTGCAGGCTTTTCTGTTCATAAAGGGTATTTTCTCACCATTCCGGAAATGTTGGTCGCACAGAAAGACATAAACATGAGGCGCTTTTTTACGCATCATCTTGATAATGTAACGCATCATGGCTTCTTTTTCGACCAGTTTTATCCCGTAGCTTTTCCTCAGTTTGACGATATAATCAGCAATAATCGGATTTTTCACCAGGCGGGCTGAAACGGCGATTGTCGCCGGCGCCAGCATACTGGCCGCTTCCGCACCCATCAGCTCCCATATGCCCACATGCCCGGAAACACCGATCACGATCGGCTCCTCTCCGGCAACAATTCTTTTGAAAGACTTCTCGGCCCTGGGAGAAATTCGTCGTTCCACCCGCACCCCGCGCCTTTCGATCAGACGCTGCATGGCCAGAGACTCGAACAATACAAGGAGGTTCGACCTGAATGAGGCCATTCCCAGATGGCGTGCCTGTTTTCGGCTTCTTCCTGTGTCCACCAGGTTCTTCAAAGTTCTTTTCCGGTGCTTGGGCAGAAACAGCCACAGGAATGGTGTCAGTGCGCTTGCCAGTACGCCCCATATTACCGGTGGCAATATTCTCACACCTGCGCCCAAGCCCCGGATGCTCGCTACGGCGGCGTACGATAGTGCTCGATGTATCGGATTCAGCTTCATGGTCATCGTCGCCTATTCAACCACTGCCTGAAACTGCTTTTTTTAGCAGGGTGTCCACATGCGTCCGGATACATTGGTGAACTTCCGCGACCGCACTTTTGCCATCGATCCGGATGATAAACTCATCATCCAGCGAGGCGAAAATACGGGCCACCTTTTCCAGGTATTGTTCTTTTTCAAACAGGTTGGGCGTTTCGTTGCGTTGGTTTTTTATTCTGTCGATACCGACCTTCGTGGGAATATCAATCAGAAAGGCCGCATCGGGAAGGGGACAAAACGCCTCGTTTTCCGCTCTTATTCTTTCAGGATCAAGGCCAAGGGCCCCCTGATAGGCAATGGTGGAAAAAAAGTAGCGATCTAGAACAACCACCTTACCCGCTTCTAAAGCCGGACTAATCAGATTGCTGACGTGTGCTTTGCGATCGTTAATGAACAGACGGTATTCTTCTTCCGGCTTAATTGATTCTCTCCCTTTTTCGGCCAGTGCCCGGATTTTTTGACCGTAAATACTGTCGGTGGGCTCCCGGGAGAAAATAGCCGGAATGTTCCGGCGGCACAAATCTTTATAGAGCATTCGGGCCTGGGTGGATTTACCGGCGCCGTCGATCCCTTCGATGACAACCAGGATGCCTTTGGTAACAGTCCTCGATGTCACGACTGCGTGCCCTTATCGCGAATCACATTGACGTTCATCATATCGTAAGACCGAAATATAATCGCTTCACGTTCCCGACGTTCTTCGGGAAAAGTAATAAAATTGCTGCCCGTAGCAAACCGTTCGGCTGCTTTTCGATCGGGAATGGCATCCAGGCCATTTCCGATTTCTTTCCCGGCCAGCGTATCGAGAACAATCGCCGTCTCACCGTTCGACACAATGCTGATGGGGATCTGGTAGTCGGTCAACAGCCGGGCGGCAGCCAGGATTTCCCGCTGGCGGGATCCCAGAGAACCGGCCGCGCATTTGACGGCCATGACCATCCGGATACTTACCTGGAGTACCAGATCTACCCGGGACCGGTAAATCTCATCTCCGATGGTGACAGTTAAAGGGAAATTGACATGGATATCACCGGCGGCAAATCCCTTTCGATTGATCAGGAATTTTTCCACGAGTTGGCGGTTGGCCTCGGCACCCACATTGGGTAATACCCGGCCGGTTACAAAGTCAGTGATCGTTTCAGAGTTGTTTATGTCAGCAGTCATTTGCACCTTTTAACTCAGTATCGAAACCCGGGCCTCAGGGACAGGTCAAGAATTGATGGCTCTGCATTGGCGGTTTGAGGGCATGTAAGAGATGAACGTCGAACATCGAACGTTGAACATC
>JAOZUU010000146.1 GCA_029938515.1 Desulfobacterales bacterium
ACCATAGCGCCACCGATAAAAAAGACCAGCGGATGGCCGCGGCTTCATTGGGGAGACCGACCCATGACGGATTGAGGGTGATGAGGACGTTAAAAAGAAATAAAATGCCACCGCCCAGATATCCCATGGAAAACCCGAGACTGGAGACATAGTGGATCCGGTCCCGATTGGTAACGCTGGGCAGCAGGGCATCGTAAAAAATATTGGCCCCGGAAAAACCGATCGTTCCCATGCAATAACAGAAAACGGCCAGGACCCACTGGCCTTTTCCAACTAAAAACAGGGACGCCGTCATCAGGACGCCCAGGTAGGCAAAGAGGATTAAAAAAGTTTTGCGGGTGTCACTTTTGTCTGCTATCGCACCCAGAACCGGCGCCATAAGGGCGACGATAAGGCTGGCCAGGGCATTTCCAAGGCCCAGCCTGGCCGTACTGACGTTTACATTGGCACCATGGCTCCAGAATACCTTGAAAAAAACAGGGAAAAAGCCGGCCATGACCGTGGTGGCAAAGGCCGAATTGGCCCAGTCGTAAAGCGCCCATCCCCAAACCGTTTTTTGATTATTTTTCATCATGGGAGATCCAACCGGTAATTAGAATTTTACACCTGTTCAGATGATATCGTTTTCGACCAGGGTTTCCAGGTCACCATCAGTATACCCCAATTCTTTCAGGATGCCCGCCGTATCCTGGCCGAAAGCCGGTGGAGGGGTATGAATAGATCCGGGGGTACGTTCAAGTTTGATCGATATGCCCGGGCCGGAAACAATATTTCCGTCTTTGTCGGTGATATTGGCAACCATTTGTCTATCTTCAAAATGGGGGTTATCTGCCAGTTCATCCATGGTTTTTACGGGCGCCCAGCATACGTCCAGCGGTGCCAGGACTTTTTCCCATTGTGCCAGCGTTTTTTGTCGGAAAACAGTGCGAAAATCCTCAATGATTTCTTTCCGGCGATCATCGTCGTACTGCAGAGGGCCATAGGCATCCATTTCCAGAAACCGGCACAGGTTATCCCAAAACCGGCTCTCCAGCGCGCCGATGGAAAGAAAGCGCCCATCCGCAGTTTCATATACATTGTAACAGGCGTAACGATGGGAAAGAATCGTATCGCCCCGTTGGAAGGGAGTACCGGTCGTGTTTTTAAAAAACATCGGAAGAGATAGGAGCGCGGCGGCCCCATCGGCCATGGAAATATCTATGAATTGCCCCTGGCCGGTTTTCTGGCGATGGTAAAGGGCCATGAGAATGCCGACAGCGGCGTTTAATGCGCCACCGGCGATATCAGCAATCTGGACACCTGGGATGGCAGGTGGCCTGCCGGCTTCACCGATCAGATCAAGGACCCCGGCCTCGGCGATGTAATTCACATCATGCCCCGCCCGATTTCTCAGGGGGCCGGTTTGGCCATATCCGGTAATGGAACAATAGATGATATCCGGCTTGTTTTTACTTATTGTATCATAACCCACGCCCAGCCTTTGGGTCACGCCGGGCCGGAATCCTTCGATGAGAACATCGGTATCAGCTATTAGCCGTTGAAAGATCGCTTTGCCCTGGTCTGTTTTCAGGTTCAGGGTCATGTGCTGCTTGTTGCGGTTTACCTGGGGGGGAAACAGGCCATCTTTTTGAAACCGTTTGTCCTCCACGGCGATGACCCGGGCCCCATGATCAGCCAGGATCATGGAACAATACGGCCCGGGAAGCATCCGGGAGAGGTCCACGACTTTGATTCCCGTTAAAGCGCTTGTCATATTCATCTCCAGTTGACTTATTTACGATTGAAGGTGTCCCCCTGTGCCAATCATCAATCTCTCCGGTCTCAGCCGAACAAGTGTCGCTCCCCATCCGCCGGCTTCCGGGGACGCATCCTTGAAAGTGAGTACCAATCGATGTTGTGACAGGATACTTTGGACCCGACGCTTCAAGGCGCCGGTCCCTTTTCCGTGAATAATACGGACCGAGTCGATTCCTTTTTCCACACAGGCCATAAGATAGTCTTCAATCAGGTCCGGGACCTCTTTGGGGTTAAAGGTGTGCAGGTCAAGCAAATCGGTGATTTCGTAGATTATAGGGTCCATATCATCCCGCTATCATCATCCAGGTCAGGGTGATGAATCCCGCCAGGATAAAACCGGACTCCACCAGGAACTCAAGGCGAATGCCGGGTAACATATATCCTTGTTCGTGAATGATAATTACCAAAAAAAGAAACAACGGGATGACGGTGAGAGCGATACCCAGATTCGTTACCAGAGAAACGGACGCTGCCAGAATTAAAAGCATCGGCAGGGCGACCAGGATCCATTTTAATATACGTATCGTTGATTTTTGACCGTATATCAAGGGGATGGTTTCCCGTCCCACGATGCGGTCGCCCTGCATGTCAAGAATATCGAAAAAAGCCGTGCGGGCAAATACCAGACTGGTGGACCAGATAAAAACGATCATGGTTGACATGCTTATTTTACCGATACTGACCAGGGCCGGGAAAACAGCCGTGGCGATTCCCCAGGCTAGAGAGATCAGCACGGTTTTTGATCCGGGGATTTCCCGAATGCTACGGTAGTGGTTTTGGCTAACCGAGGCGGGAATGATGCGTAAATTATAGGAAAGACCCAATAGGCTCATGACCAGCAGCACCAAAAACGGCATGGGACCCATGGTGGCGGCCGTAATCAGCCCATAGCTCCCGGCTAATACGGCCAGTGTTACCAGGAGCGGCCTGTATTTTTGGTAAAAATGTGCCCGGCCGGGATCGTTAAACCGGTCGGCTTTACTGCCGATGAGATTATTCAGGATGTGCATGGAAAATACGTAGAGCATGGCCACCAGCACGTAGGAAAACGGCCCTTCGAAACCTTGCAGTTTGGCACAGGCGAAACAGAGACATCCGGCGCCCAGGGCCACATAAGTGTTGGTCAATAAAAGCCCTCGGCGCAGAACAAAAAGGGCCCGGTGCCAGGATCGTCCCTTTTTAATCGAAATTTTTTCCAGAGTTCGGAATACGCGGTTGATCATCCAGTTCGGGGTGGAAGCACCGGCGGTGATCCCCACATGTTGAATCTTTTCGAATGCCGCCAGGTCCAAGTCTGCCTCCGTTTCAATTTGAAAAGCGGACTTGCCGTATTTTTCAGCAATTTCGGTCAAGCGGCGGGTATTGCCACTCTCGCGGCCGCCCACAACGACCAGGGCATCCGTGGTTTGGGCCAATCGTTTCACTTCGGCCTGGCGTCGCGAGGTAGAGTCGCAAATGGTTGTAAACACTTTGTAATGGGGGTAATGCCTGCCTGCCCACGCGCTTATTTCAGTGTAAAGCTGCTCATTCTGAGTCGTTTGGGCAACCACGATGGCCCTGTCAAACGGCGGCAGGGCTTTGAATTCATCGAGATCGGCCACGGCATGTCCATCATGGCCGGAATATCCAAGCAGGCCGACCACTTCGGGGTGATCCCGGTTGCCCACGATGATGGTTGTATACCCTTTCCGAGCATGCTTTTTAATAATGACCTGGACGCGGATAACACGGGGGCAGGTGGCATCGAGAACGGTAAACCCGGTTTGCGTCAGTTTTTTCTTAATATCGGGGGGAACGCCATGGGCCCGGATTAGAACGGTGCCGTCCCCCCGGACCGGAACCTCAGAAAGGATTGAGATCCCTTTTTCCGTCAGCAGATCCAGAACCTGGGGGTTATGAATCAGGGGGCCGTACGTGTAAATGGGACCGTCATGTTTCCCCGGTGTGTCCAGCACCATCTCCACGGCCCGACGCACTCCCATGCAGAATCCGGCTGTTTGAGCAATGGTTATCTTCATTTATGGTGTCGTGCAAAGCCCGGGGAATGAAAACCGCCACACCATTTTATTCCCCACCCGGTTTTAGCAACACCTTATGATTTACCAGGGAAAGTGAATGGATCCGGGCCTTGATAAATTTCTGCTCACCGAAAATACTGGTCAATCGCAATCCATCTCCATCGTGTTCAACCGTGTCCACGGCTTCCATGAAGAGCGTTTCTTTGTCGTTATCAAGCGTATAGGCGTTGGCTTCACACATGATTTCTCTCCGTTATTCATTTTTCAAATACGGCTTAAGATCATCTTGAATCATCGCCTCCACCAGCCGTGGCAGCGGCAGGGATTTAACCCCTGCGGTGATGATATTTTCCTGGGATAGTGGAATTAAAAATTTTCGCGCCGGGCTGGCGGTTATCGCTGCGGCCATTGACGGTGTGATTTCCCCCATCATGGCATGGGCCATCACAATACCGATGGGGCCGATGATTACATCCACCTGCTTTACGGTTTGAACAATGGCGTTTTGACCTGATGCCCCACGGTTCGCCCGGGATTTGAGCATTTGGGCCACAGCGATGGCGTTGGTCCCCAGGGCGATAATTTCAATGGTGTCCTGAAAAAAACTTCTCAGTTGTTTGATAACATGGCTGCCGATACCTCCGCCCTGGCCGTCAATGACGCATATTTTTTTCATTTTATTGTTCATCGCGCCGACATCCGTTATAATTTGTCTATTTTTGCGCGGTTTTTCCGGGCTTTTTTAGACAACCGCCGCCGGGGTCCTTTTTTTTGGGTCGTGGGGATCCATCCTTCGGATCCATTTTCTTCCCCACCTTTTAACATCATGTAACCGGCCATTGTCAGTTTTTCCTCAAAAACCGGTGAGCTGACAACATTCGCGCCGCGTGCCGAAACATACGATTCGATGTCCTGGTCCGATGTTACCACCAGCGCCCGTTCTTTTTCACCAGTCGCCATCCTTTTTATGACCGTATCAGCCAATTCTCCCATGGGTGAAAAGATGATGTCAATTCCCTTGACACGGCTCCGCCTGGTGGAAGTAGTAGGCGCATTCTGTCCATCGAATACGACCGAAATTTGATGTCCTCTAAGGCGTTTATACTTAACCAGCTGGTCGATCAGCGCCTCCCGGCCGACTTGGATATCCTGGTCGTCTAAAACAGAAAGGGCACTTGATTGCCGGATGAGATTATAGCCGTCAATGATGATGTGAATCGGCACGGCCTATCGCCTGAGTTGCTCGATGAGCCGGTCGAGATCGTCATCGCCGTAAAACTCGATCTTGACCGTTCCTTTTTTTCCTCGGCGATCGATGTGAACCTTCGTCCCCAAATCGCGCGACAAGCCCTCGGCCAAACCGGAAAAATAAACACGTTCCGGATCGGAAGTGGGGTTTTTAGCCTGTTTTTTTTCGGTTTTCAGACGTTTGATCAGTGCTTCCGTTTGCCGGACGGATAGCCCTTTTTTCAGTATTTCCTGCCAGATTTTTTGTTGCTGAGCCTGATTTTCACAACCGAGAAGGGCGCGGGCATGCCCCATGCTCAACCGGTCATCAACAATACTCGCTTTGATTATGTCCGGCAGTTGACGGAGTCTTAAAAAGTTGGCCACGGCGGACCGGCTTTTTCCCACCCGCTCGGCGGTCTGATCCTGGGTCAGGTCGAATTCAGCCATCAAGCGGTGATAGGCTTCCGCCTCTTCCAGGGGGTTTAAATCTTCGCGCTGGATATTTTCGATGATGGCGGTTTCCAGCAGGTTGGTGTCGGAAATATCCTTAAGCAGGACCGGGACCTCGGTCAGCCCGGCCATTTTAGCGGCCCGCAAGCGCCGCTCCCCGGCAACAAGTTCATAATCGATCGTGTCCGGGCGTATCAAAAGGGGCTGGAGAATCCCCTGGGTTTCAATGGAACGGGCCAATTCGCCCAGTTCTTCGTCCTTGAACTGTTTCCGGGGTTGATAGCGATTTGGATGGATGCGATCAATCTCACACAAGAAAAAATCGGGTCTCTGGAATTCGTCCTCGTCAAATCCGGGGATGAGCGCATCGATCCCCTTGCCCAGTACCATTTTTTTCCGTTTTTTTTGTTGAGAGGCGGTCGATTTTTGATTTTTTTTTGTGCCCATACCTACCTGAGTATTATCAAAAGATAAAATTAAAGTTAATGGCCATGCGATAGCGCATTCGATTGCCCATTTAAAATCTCTCCGGCCAATTGGATATAACTGAGTGCCCCTGGGGACATGGCATCGTAAAGCAGAACCGGTTTGCCAAAACTTGGCGCTTCTCCCAGTCGGACATTTCGCGGAATTCGAGTCTTGAATACCAATTGATGGAAAAATTTATCGGCCTCCGCCGCCACCTGGTGGGCCAGATTGGTCCGTCTGTCGAACATGGTCAGTAAAATGCCGGCAATCGTCAGGTGGGGATTGATCCGCTTTCGAATCCTTTTATACGTATCGAGCAGTTGACCCAGTCCCTCCAGCGCGTAAAACTCGCATTGCAGCGGTATCAACATGCTGTCTGCAGCTGCCAGAGCATTCACTGTCAATAAACTCAGGGAAGGGGGGCAGTCGATAATGATGTAGTCAAAATTCGACTCGATTTTGCCCAACAGGGATCGCAGGGCTGTATTCCGGCCGGGCTGCTCCATCATTTCAACCTCGAAACCGATCAGCTCCACCTGGGCCGGAATGACTTTCAATGTGTCGATATCGGTGTCCATGAGCAGCTCTTCAACCCCGGCCGAGCCGATCATGCCGTGGTACAATGTTTTTTCCAGCTCACTTTTTTCAACGCCGACCCCGGTGGTGGCATTTCCCTGGGGGTCGCAGTCCACTAAAAGCGTTTTTTTTTCAGCCACGGCCAGTGAAGCAGACAGGTTGATGGCTGTCGTGGTTTTCCCCACGCCGCCTTTTTGATTAGCGATGCATATTTTTCGTGCCATGATCGGTACTCTAACATAAAACATGAAAATTGAAAACAAGCACCAAGGGTGCTATACTGATTTCAGATATTTCAGGCCTTCTTTTTAGTTGAATGAATGTGAATATGTCATTGACCCAGGGTTTTTTATCCTGGTATCTAATCCGGAATTGAATAGTCTCTAATTGAGAAAGGGTGGGCATGAAGAAAATTGCTTTTGCCGGTACAGACGGACGAACCCTGCTGTGGGCACTGGTCGTTTCTACGGCGACCAGTGAGAAAT
>JAOZUU010000147.1 GCA_029938515.1 Desulfobacterales bacterium
TTTAGCCACTAAGGCACAAAGGCTATAATATAAATCTTTTTTGTGCCTCCGTGCCTTAGTGGCTGAATTTATAAAAAAAATATTTGACAAGATCCAATTTTGGGCTTATTTGAATGATAATCGTTATCTGTTAATAAATGATCCTTAATACTTTTAAATCAAGATACAATCCTTATGACCATGACCGATCCGAGAAAACGACTTGATCAGATGATCTCGAAGTTACGGGAAAACAATTATCGGATTACTCCGCAACGGTTGGCCGTATTAAGAATATTGGCCACCAGTACGGGTCACCCTAGTGTGGAAAAAATCTACGGGAAAGTAAAGAAAGATTTTCCGACCACCAGTTTGGCAACGGTCTATAAAACGCTGATCGTCATGAAAGAGATTGGAGAGGTGCTGGAGCTTGGATTTGGCGAGGGTGGCAATCGCTACGATGGCAATAAACCCTATCCTCACCCCCATTTAATTTGCACTGGATGTGGCCAGATCATTGATCCGGATCTGGAGAGTTTGCAAGGCGTGACGGAAGAACTCATTAAAGCAACCGGATTTAAAATCAACACCCATCGGCTGGATTTTTTTGGAGTGTGCCCGAATTGCCAAAAGGCTGGATCCAAAAAACCGGTAGAAAATTAATATATTTTTTGCCCTATAAACGATAATAATTATTAATAAGAAAATATTATTAATAGAATAAATGGTGGAATCATCCCAAGGCAAAACCGTATCAATCAATAAATAAACAAATGAAAGGAGAAACAACCATGAAAGACGAAAAGAAAAAATTGACCACCAATTCAGGCGCTCCCGTACCTGACAATCAGAACGTGATGACTGCCGGGCCTCGCGGCCCACAGTTGCTGCAGGATGTCTGGTTCCTGGAGAAACTCGCCCACTTTGATCGTGAGGTCATCCCCGAGAGGCGCATGCATGCCAAGGGATCCGGGGCATATGGGACCTTCACCGTTACTCATGACATCACTCGCTACACCAAGGCAAAGATTTTCTCCGAGATTGGAAAGGAGGCCGAACTTTTTACACGTTTTTCAACGGTGGCGGGTGAACGCGGCGCGGCAGACGCAGAGCGTGATATCCGCGGCGTCGCGATCAAATTTTATACCGAAGAGGGCAACTGGGACCTGGTTGGCAACAATACCCCGGTGTTTTTTTTAAAGGATCCACTCAAGTTTCCCGATCTCAACCACGCTGTTAAGCGCGATCCCAAAACCAATATGCGCAGTGCCCGCAACAACTGGGACTTCTGGACCTCTCTACCCGAGTCACTGCACCAGGTTACGATTACCATGAGCGAGCGGGGCATCCCGTACTCCTACCGTCACATGAATGCTTATGGCAGCCACACCTTCAGCCTGATCAACGCCGAAGGCGAAAGGGTTTGGGTCAAATTTCACCTCAAAACCCAACAGGGGATCAAATGTCTCACTGACCAGGAAGCCGAAAAGATTGTCGGTAAAGACCGGGAGAGTCACCAGCGAGATCTGTTTGAGAGTATCGAGAAAAGTGACTTTCCAAAATGGAACATGAAGATTCAGGTGATGCCTGAAAAGGACGCTGCAAAGTGCGCCTTTAATCCGTTTGACCTGACCAAAGTCTGGCCGCACGGGGACTACCCGCTCATGGACGTGGGCGTACTGGAATTGAACAAGAATCCCGAAAACTATTTCGCCGAGGTCGAGCAGGCGGCCTTCAACCCCGCCAATATTGTATCGGGCATTGGTTTTTCACCCGACAAGATGTTGCAGGGGCGGCTCTTCTCCTACGGTGATGCCCAGCGTTATCGTCTGGGGGTAAACCACCACCTGATCCCGGTTAACCGTGCGCGCTGTCCCGTTCACGGTTACCATCGCGATGGTGCCATGCGGGTGGATGACAACCATGGCGGTACCCTCGGGTACGAGCCTAACAGCTATGGAGAGTGGCAGGAACAGCCGGATTTTGCCGAGCCGTTGCTGGACCTCGACGGTATGGCTGACCACTGGAATCACCGGGAGGACGATGACGACTATTACTCTCAGCCCGGAAATCTGTTCCGCATGATGAATTCAGAACAACAAACGGCTCTTTTTGAGAATACCGCCCGGGCAATGGGCGATGCACCCAAAGAGATCAAGATTCGCCATATCGGTAACTGTATGAAAGCCGACCCTACCTATGGCGAGGGCGTTGCCGGCGCTTTAGGTATCTCCATGAGTGAGGTTTCTAAATAGACGACTGCCAGCTAATCGGTTTCAGCGACGGTGCCTCGCATTGCCGCTGAAACCGGGGTGCAGCAAATTTTTTCGTAATATATCACTTTCAAAAACATTAGATCAATGGTAGTTTGGACCCATGATATAAAAGCCAAATAAACCAAGTTAAGGAGAGCTTATGGGAAAAGAATTCAAGGCCGGTTGTGCACGGCCTACCGGCGGGCCTGTCGGAGGAAAGCAAAAAGAGGCATTGTCGCCAAACAATGAAAATGTAAAGGAGGAAAAGCAAATGATAATGGTCGGTCAAAAAGCACCCGATTTCACAGCGCCTGCGTATCAAAAGGGGAAATTCATCAATGTCGAACTCTCTGATTATCTTGGAAAATGGGTGGCGCTATGTTTTTATCCCGGTGATTTTACCTTTGTCTGAGCAACCGAGATTTCGGCAGTTGCCGAGAAATACGCCATGTTTCAGGAACTCGGTGTTGAGGTGCTTTCCATGAGTATCGATAGTGTGTTTGTACACAAGATGTGGGATGACCATGAATTGTCGAAAATGGTTGACGGTGGCGTTCCTTTTCCCATGATGTCCGACGGAGGGGGGAAAGTCGGAACGGTTTACGGGATCTATGACGATGATGCCGGTGTTGAAACCCGGGGGCGATTTATTATCGATCCGGATGGGGTGGTCCAGGGATTCGAGGTGCTCACACCACCGGTGGGAAGAAATGTCAACGAAGCCCTCAGACAAATCCAGGCATTCCAGCTGGTACGAAACAGCAAGGGGGCCGAGGCAACGCCATCGGGGTGGCGACCGGGCAAACCGACTTTAAAACCAGGGCCTGATCTGGTTGGAAAGGTCTGGGAAGTATGGAAGACAGACCTGGCCTTTGATTGATGCAGACGTGAATTTTTATGGATTGCTGCGTTGGGTCATTTTTCAAACCGGAACAAGAATAAGGAGTTATGATTGATACCATATAGGCTTCCAGATAAAGTTTTTGGACTGCGTTATCGGTCGCCTCCCTTCGACGACGTACGGGTTGTACGACTTACTCAGGGAGGCTTCCTCTGGCCTTGCCAAAAAACACTATCTGAAAGCCTATAACTCCTTATCTTTTTCGAATTATTCAATGTCAATATGGCGCGGTAGAAGTGAACAAGGCTGGGCAACCAATAGGTCTGGTGAAGAAACCTAACCCAAGCCAATAATCACTACACCAGCCACAATCAACGCCAGTCCCGTCCAGGCACCTATATTCATAGGTTCCTTGAACCAGCAGTGAGCCCCCACTGTGACAAACACGTACATTGAGGCCGCCGCCGGCCAGGCCACGCTGAGTGGAAGGTCACGCAGGGCAATAATGTAGACAACTGGTGAGATGAGGGCACAGCCCAATCCTGCCAGGGTCCAGCGGCTTTTTATGGCAACGCGCCATACTGGCATCCCCTCAGGCATGCCCAGAGCACCCTTTTTGATGAACAGCTGTCCCGCAGTGGTCAAAATGATCGAGAGGGCCAGCATGATGACAGGTAAAGCCATCAATTGTCCTCCCCGGTTGCCACGTCAACGGTTTTGGATCCGGCCGTGGACTTTTCTGCTGCTTCGGCTTGCTGCGCTTTAAGCTTGCTGACCCCCAGCACCGATACCCCAAGCATTATGAGTCCGGCACCAGCCAACTTGTATGGGCCAATCGCCTCGTCGAACAGGTAATGACTGGCCGCAATGATGGCCACATAGCTGAGGGCCACCAGTGGGTAGGCCAGAGAGAGGGCTACGTGACGCAGCAGGGCCACCCACACGAGTCCGCGGGTAAACAGCAGGGTATATCCAAACAACAGGAAAGGAAGGGCGTCAAGCCAGTGGTCCCAGCCTAACTCTAGATGACGGGCACCCTGTTTGGTAATCAGCTGTCCTGCCACCAGCAGGATGAGGATGAACACCAGCATACCCACGGTCTGGGGAGCCCTGTTGCGTGTCTTGATACTCACCGCCGTGGCTCCAGCTCCCCGAAACCCACCTTTCGGCGTACAACCCAGCTGGGTTTGCCCTCGCTGGCCTCAATAGCGCGAATCAGGTACTCCCCAACCAGGCCGATGCTCAACAGCATCATGCCGCCTAGAAAGAGGCTGGCTGCCATCAGTGAGGACCAACCCATGATCGGCACGTTGTCCGCAAGCTTGCGCCAGAGTACCCAGCCAAGTACGCCAAAACTGGCCAGGGCAGTGATTGTCCCAAGGGCGCCCACCACACGCATCAGGAAAGCGGAGTTGTTGATAAGCAGATTACTGAACAAGCTAAACAGCTTACGCAGGCTGTAGCCGGTCTTGCCTTCCTTTCGAGCTGAGTGGCTGACGTCTACCCCAATTATGTCTCTAGACACGTGAAACATCAGCGCGGGTACAAATGGGTGGGGGGTGCGGAACCTGAGCATGCCGTCCACCACCGTACGCTTGAGACAGCGAAAACTGGTGGTGCGGATGTGGCGTGGTCGGCCAATCAGCAGGTGGTCAAACCATCCCTTGAGCCAACTGGTGAAGCGCTTGAACACACCGTGGCGTCGTTTGGGGAACTGACCAATCACAATATCATGCTCGGCGTGCTGTAGCAGGAGGGGACTGTCCTCGGGCGCATGCTGCAGGTCGTCGTCCATGGTCAGCATCAGATCACCCCGGGCGGCCTCGAGCCCAGCCAGAGTGGCTGCCTGCTGGCCAAAGTTGCGGGTCAGCTGGATCAGCCTCACATGTTCATGAGTCTCGGCCACCGCTTTCAGGGTGGGCCAGGTATCCGGATTGGGGGAGCAGTCGTCCACAAGAATCAGCTCGCCGTCGTTCGTCGAGTGCTGGGCAAGCACATCCCCCACCCGACGGGATAACTCGTCCAGGCCTTCCACTGTGTTGTAGACGGGAATGACCACACTCAGCTGCATCAGGGCCTTCCTTTGCGAAAAAAAGTTAGGTCAATGTGCTCCAGTCGCTTCTTGGAGATCACATGATTGCGAAGAATCGGTATATTGGTCAGTTGGGTGGTGTTATCCAACCAGAATTCATCCGAGGGCATCTGATCGTAGAGCCATGACTGGAGGAACAGGTGAGCCTTGTGCCCCTGCACCGCCGGATTCACGGTGGCCAACATGCCCTTGTAGAACGGGAGACCTTCAAGATCTTCTTTGCGTAAGTACAAGAAGTAGCCGACTGCTTCACCGCCCACTCGCCAGATTCCAAACAGACTATCCGTGTCGGTCAGGAGGTTTTCGATCCAGGCGGCAAACCAACGTTCACCATCTTGCTCTGTGAACCAAGCGCGTTCCTTGTACCGTGAAAAGAAGCGAGGATTATTGGTGAGCCCCTGATGGGTCAGGGCTATCAGGGCGGGAAGGTCCTCTTCTCGGGCGTGGTCAAGTTCACCAAAAGGTGGTTCAAAGCGCGGGATGTCGCGGCGATCCATCCGGGTCACAAAGGTTATCCGGGTGTCCACCAGGCGAAACCCCACATCCTCCAGGGCTGGAACCAGGGGAAGGGCGCACACGTCCAGGTGGCATTGAACCATGGCAAATGATCGTTCGTCCGCGGATCTAGAAATTGCCTGGGTGGTGGCCTGCCAGTCAGCATTGGGGAGCAAAAGGGCCGCTCGGGTTTCAACTTGCAACCCACCCATGAGGCGACCAAAAAAGTCTGTTTCCCAGTCATTCTGCTGGAGAGTTGCCAGGGTCAGCTCGTTGGGGTCGCGGAAGATGCATGACAGGTCGCTCATCTCGTGGCTCAGTCCAGATCCCGGATCTTCTTGGCGGGGACACCGGTAAAGATTGCCTTTTCCTCGATACTTCGGTGCACGCAGGCCAGCGCGTCAACCACTGCGCCGCCCGCAATCTGAACATTAGGACCAATCACGGCGTTGGTGCCGATATGACTACCCTTACCAATCAGCGTGCCGGTGCTGGTCTTGCCAGTGTTTTTGGAGAAAATGGCCATTACGTTTGGACTGATAACTGATAAAAAGTTGAATGATAAGAAGCTTTTTTAAAGCGGATAAGCCAAAAAATCCAAATTGTGTATGGTAACGAAATTATTCACAATATATGGTGTCTTCCGGTTTCCACTTACCATATTATATCAAACGCTTACCATTTTTATCAAAATAGTGACATTGGAAACAAGTATAACCAATGGCAGTTGTGGTGTCAACAAGGAATGCTTTTCAAAATTGGTGCATTTGAGATTTTTTTAGATTCAGAATTCAAACCGGAACAAAGATAAGGAGTTATGGTTGATACCATAACTTCTTATTATTTTTCGAATCATTCAATCGCTTGAAATTCCCGCATAAATTTGCGGTCAATATAATCTTTGATGAAAAAAGCGGGTTTGCCACCGAACTGAAGCCAATTTTTACGCAGGATTCCTTTACCGCCCCCCAAATTAAAAATCAACAGGTAGGCACCACCCGGATCGAAGGGTTGAAGCGCCGTATTTTCCAATGCCGCCATGAGGTTATTAAAAAGTATCGGATTTTCTCGTACCGCGTACACACCGACTTTATCTAAAGGTTGCGGTTCAAAATAAATACAATCGCCGCCGCCAAACATTTCCGGGTATTTCGTACTTTGCAGGAATTGATTGACCAACAACCCGCCATCGGGACCTGTGGGCAGGCCGGAGTCCGAAAATATCGGTGATGGTTTTACGCCAAGGGCTAAAAATATCAAATCTATTTGGTGAGATTCTCCGGATTTTACCGTGATCCGGTCGGATTCGATCTTGGTAATCGGACTTTTTTCCCGGATGTCGATG